>NZ_CEYEMI010000042.1:0-7445 GCF_982810325.1 Paraperlucidibaca sp. | reverse complement strand
CTCAATGGCAGCGTGCGCGAACTCCTCGAGTTCAACTACGGCCGCGTTTGGCTGCGTGGCGAAATATCCAATATGTCGGCGCCCAGCTCTGGCCATTTATATTTCACGCTAAAAGATGAGCACGCCCAAGTGCGCGCGGCGATGTTTCGTGGTGCACGTACGGCGGCAAAACTGCAAACACCACCGAGCAACGGCCAACAAGTATTAGTGCGAGCCAAAGTCAGCCTGTATGCGCCGCGCGGTGACTATCAGCTCATTGTTGAGCACCTCGAAGATGCTGGTCGCGGTGCGCTGCAACAAGCCTTCGAAATGCTCAAGTCACGCCTTGCCGCCGAAGGTCTATTTTCACCCGAGCGCAAACGCGCCCTGCCCGCACATCCACGTGGCGTGGCGGTGCTTACCTCTCCTAGCGGCGCGGCCGTGCGCGATATTGTGCAGGTACTCAAACGCCGCGCACCAGGCCTAGCCGTGAGCATTTTGCCGGTGCCGGTACAAGGCACGGAAGCGCCAGCGGCTATCGTCACTGCCCTCACCCAACTGCAAGAATGGCTGGCCTCACCGCCCGAGAATCTGCCGCCCATCGATGTGCTCATCGTGGCACGCGGCGGCGGCTCACTCGAAGATCTTTGGGCTTTTAACGATGAAGCCGTGGTGCGAGCGCTCGCCGACATGCCCATCCCCGTGGTTAGCGGTGTTGGGCACGAAATCGATTTCACCATTGCCGATTTTGTTGTCGATGTGCGAGCGCCAACACCATCGGCAGCGGCTGAGTTAGTCAGTCAAGATCAGATGCAACTCGGCAGTGATATCGCGCAGTTGGCTCGCCGTAGTCATGCCGCCATGAGCCGCTTATTGCAGCTACAGCGCCAACGCCTGCAGGCTGTGCGAGTGCGTTTGCGCAGCCCCGAGCGCTTGCTGCAAGACCAACGTCAACGCCTCGATACACTGGAGCTGCGTCTGCAACGCCAGCTACGTTTTATGCTTTCGCAACAGCGCCAGCAATTGCAGCGCATCGATGCTCGTCTGCATGCACAACATCCTGCGCGGCGCTTAGTTACTTACCGCGCCGCCATCGCGCAATGGCAGCAGCGTTTGCAAAACGCCACGCAGCGCCATCTGCAGCAACGCAGACAATGGCTGCAACACCTAAGTCAGCGCGCACATTCGGTGAGCCCGCTGGCCGTACTCGGCCGTGGCTACGCATTAGTGAGCGATGAACAAGGTCAATTACTACGTTCGGTCAACGCGACAGCCGTCGATAGCGTCATTACCGCACGACTACACGATGGAGAAGTCAGCGCCCGAGTGCTGACTGTTAAGGAATTACCATGATGTTTTTTGCTTCACACACTGCCCGCCCCACACCCGCCAATGCGGAAATTGAACGCTTTAGCGATGTTCACGATCGCGAAGATCATCCTCGCGATGGCAAGCTTCATGCCCTGCGTTGGGCTTGTGGCGTACTCATTGGCCTGAGCGTATTTGTCGACTTTGTGCCATCTGCTTGGGCAGAGGAATCGCCAGCTGCTGCCGCAGCCAGCGCATCTAAACTTACTACCGCTACTCCAGCTAGCACCGTGAGCAATAAGACCGCTACCTCAGCTAATGCAGAATCCGATGCGGCGAACGCCGCCGCACCGTCGACTATTGAAAAGAACCCCGTCGCCAAACTGCCTCGCGTTGCTGCCATAAACGGCGGCCTCGTCGTACTCGACCTGAGCACGCTCACCACGCCCGCTAGCGAAGGCCCGCTTTATTATCAAGGCAATCCAGTCTGGGTCGGCCGTTTAACTACCAATGGCCCACGCGTTGCCGTTATTGGTGCAGGTCTAGAAGCAACCGGCGTGCAAGCATTGACCGGCACACCCACTGGCGAAGCATTAATGAGTTTCACCGTAACTGCCGGTGACTATCCCGAACAGCGCCTGACAATTAAAGAAACTAAATACGTCCATCCAGACCCTGACCAACTCGCACGCTTTAGCCGTGAAGCCGCCGAGCAAAAAGCCGCCTATCGCGTGTTTACCACCTCAGTTCATGCCGATGCCCAATGGCCAAAGTTTCAATGGCCGATTA
The DNA here is from genome assembly GCF_982810325.1 of Paraperlucidibaca sp. Taxonomy (NCBI): domain Bacteria; kingdom Pseudomonadati; phylum Pseudomonadota; class Gammaproteobacteria; order Moraxellales; family Moraxellaceae; genus Paraperlucidibaca; species Paraperlucidibaca sp. The sequence continues at coordinate 5,369 of NZ_CEYEMI010000042.1, read as the reverse complement.
CTGGTCGCTTAAGTAGCCCATTCGGTTTTAAACGCTTCTTTAACGATGAACCACGCAATCCGCATATGGGCATAGACATTGCCGCACCTAAAGGCGCGATTGCTCGCAGCCCCGCCGATGGCACGGTGGCACTTGTCGGCGACTACTTTTTCAATGGCCGCACCGCGATTATTGATCACGGCCAAGGCGTGTTCTCCATGCTCTGCCATTTCGACAAAGTCTTAGTGCAGGCTGGCCAAAAATTAAAAGCTGGCGACCCCGTAGGTAAAGTTGGTGCCACTGGCCGAGCTACTGGCCCGCATTTGCACTGGACCGTCAGCCTCAATGATCAGCGCATCGATCCCCGCCTACTGCTAGCCGAAGACAGCCCAGCGAAATAACTTTTTACGACACGCAGAAACAAAAATGGCCACATTACGTGGCCATTTTTATATGCATCAAACGATAGATTATTTGCGCTTTTTCGCAGCCTTTTTGTGCGTCTGCACGAAGCGACGGCGGCGCTCAGCTTGGCCATCGGTGAGCCTATTCACACGATCTTTAAACGGGTTTTCACTGGTTTTGAACTCGATGCGCACGGGTGTGCCAGAGAGCTTCAAGATTTTACGGAAGATGTTTTCTAGATAGCGCTTATACACCGCCGGCACCGATTCAGTTTGGTTACCATGGATAATAAACAGCGGCGGATTGTGACCACCCATATGGCAATAGCGCAGCTTAATGCGGCGACCACCTACCAATGGCGGCTGGTGTTGCTGCACCGCATCTTCAAGCAATGTGGTTAGGCGATTGGTCGGCACGCGAATCATAGCCGATTCATAAGCACGCTGAATCGATGGGTATAAATCACCGACTGCGGTGCCAAACTTGGCTGAAATCAGGTGGATTTTCACATAGGGAATAAAGTCAAAACGATGCTGCATGGCATTGCGTAAGGTCAGCTTTTCATACTCGGTCATGCCATCCCATTTGTTGATGGCAATCACCAGCGCGCGACCAGTTTCCAACACAAAACCGAGCAAGTTTAAGTCTTGATCAACGATGCTTTCATGGGCGTCCATGACCATAACGACTACGTTGGCATCTTTCACTGCTTGCAGCGTTTTGATCACCGAGAACTTTTCTACGGTCTCATCAACGCGACCACGGCGCCGCACACCGGCGGTGTCGATCAGCGTATAGCGCTGACCTTGGCGCTCGAAGGGAATATAAATACTGTCGCGCGTTGTGCCCGGCATGTCATAAACCACCACACGCTCTTCACCCAATAAACGGTTAACCAGCGTCGATTTACCCACGTTTGGACGGCCAATGATGGCGATGCGAATGCCACCTTCTGGATCTTCCTCGAAGGGTTCATCTTCAGGAAATTCGGCCAGAATGCGTTCCATCATCAAGGTAACGCCACGACCGTGGCTGGCCGCAATAGCATGCGTCTCGCCAAGACCTAGGCGATGAAACTCTGCCATGCCGACTTCTTCTTGCAGGCCGTCGATCTTGTTAACAATGAGATGAATTGGCTTACCGCGCATGCGCAGTTGATCAGCAATCTGCACATCCGCTGGCATTAGGCCCGCGCGCGCATCAACCAAAAATAGAACGATGTCGGCTTCCATAATGGCTTGCTGCGATTGCTCGGCCATTGGCGCGTCAATGCCTAGATCGGACTCACCAATACCGCCAGTGTCGATGACGATAAAAGATTTGTTTTCGATGCAGGCGTCACCGTATTTACGGTCGCGAGTAAGCCCGGGCAAGTCGGCAACGAGGGCGTCGCGGCTTTTCGTGAGCTGGTTAAACAGGGTCGATTTGCCGACATTCGGACGCCCGACCAGGGCAATAACAGGTTTCATATTTAAGTCTTCACAAGGTCGGGCGCGGCGCGCTTAGGGTTTTACATCCCAAGCGCGGAGTTTGCCTTTCGTGGTTAAAGTAAGCAGTTGCGGGGCGTCAACCACCACGCTCATGAGCGGGTCTCTGGACGCACGCTCGCGGCCACGTGGTTTGCCATCCACCGGACTGAACAAATGCAGATAGCCATCACTGTCGCCAACAACGACTAGGCCACGCCAAATCACGGGGGACAAGAGTTTACGCCCTTTTAGGCCATCTTGCTTCCATACCAGCTCGCCGGTGATGCGATTTATTGCGGCCATAGTGCCATCGTTATCGACAGCATAAACATGGGCGCCATCAAGGCCAACACTTTGCGAGGTGGAAACGTTGATTTGCCAGCGGCGGCGCACGGCAACGGTATCGGTTGCTGTGAGCTGAGACTGGAAGCCGGCGGTGTAGAGCGTGCCGTTATTATCGAGCACGAGATCACCGTCGATGTCCATCAGGCGCTCAATTTCGCCACGGCCGCGCGAATTGGTAACGCGCGTTTGCCATATGGGCAAGCCAGATTTGAGGTCGAGCTGATACAAATCGCCTTGGCCGCTAACGGCATAGAGCTTGTCGCCGCTGACGATTGGCGCGGCATTACCACGCAATGACAGTGGCGGTACTGGCGTATCGAACTGCCAGCGGAGTTTGCCATCACTGATATTAAAAACTTGGATGCGGCCATCTAAGGTTTGCACGATGACATCTTTTTGTGTCAAACGCGGCAAGGACAATAGTGCCGAACCCAGCTTTGCGGTCCAAATAGTTGTGCCATCTTTGCTGTTCAGCAGGAGCAAGTCGGACTGTTCGGTGCCTACCGCCAAGACATCATCGCCAAGGCCAACGCCGCCAGTGATGCCAACGTCAAGATCACGCGTCCAACGCACAGAGCCAGAGGCGCGCCCTACTGAGCGAATGATGCCATCGCGGCTAGCAGCATAAACTGCCGGTGCTTTCACGGCTGGCTCAAGTTGAACCACTTCGCCATCGTTGCCGTCGCCGACATTGACTGACCAACGGTCATCGAGCGTGACGGAGTTGCTGGGTAGCTCAGGAAGCGGCGCGACACCTTCGCGTGATGGGTTGCTGCTGCAGGCTGCCAGTAGCAAACAGGTGGCTGGCAAGCCAAGACCAACGATACGCCGCATCATCTTATTGCTCCAAATCGGTGGCAGTGCGCGCGGCTGGCTCTAGGCCAACATCGGCAAGCTTAAGCTCAAGCAAAGGGCGAGATTCATTGCGCGCAGCAAGTGCGGCGTCGGCGGCTTGATAAGCAGCTTTGGCATCTTCCACTTTATTTTGTTGCATAAATATATCGCCGCGGATTTCATTGACGACCGGCGTCAACGAAGCCTCTTTGATCTCATTCAGTGTGCTCAGAGCATCGGCGAAATCGCCTTTAGCGGCCTGCACTCGCGCCAAGCGTGACTGTGCCAAGGCAACTTCTGTGTGATCGCTGCTATCAGCAATCACACCCTTCAGCAGAGTAATAGCCTTCGGTAAGTCATTCGCCTCAATAGCGACTTTCGCCAGCAGTAACGCCGCATCTTGCGCATAAGGTGTGCGGCTATAGTCTTTCATGAGCTGATCGCCGAGGCGCTGCACTTCCGCCAAGATATCTTTATCGTTGGGGTTGGTGCTCAGGCGCTGCACGTCAATTTGCATTTGCTGTTGCAAGCTTTGTGCTTGCGTGGCGGCCTCGACGCTAGTGGTTTGCCAATAGCGCCAGCCAGCAAAACTGAATAGGCCAACGGCGACAGCAAACATCAACGCAGTGCCATTTTTTTGCCACCAGTTTTTTAAATTTTCAACGACTTCATCATCTTCGTAAGCCACACCAGTTCCCTCGTTTATTGCGCGCTGATTAACAGTGCGTCACGCACCACACCGATAGCCTCGGCTTGGGTACAGGTTAATTGTTCTCGTTGTTCTCGCAGCCACTTCACCGCCACGGTGCCGCTAGCAATTTCACTTTCGCCCAGTACAAGTGCCACGCTGGCACCCGACTTATCGGCTTTGCGAAACTGTGATTTTACGCTGCCACCGCCGCAGTTATACACGATTCGTGCATCCGGTAGGGCATTGTGCAGTTGCTCGGCTAACACGGTGGCGGCGACACTACTGCCCTCACCCAAGCCAATGACAAAGACGTCGGCATCGCGCTCAGCTGTGCTTGGCAGCAATGCATCTAGCAGCAATACCAAGCGCTCCAAGCCCATGGCGCAGCCGACGGCTGGCGTTGCTTGGCCGCCAAGCTGCTCAACCAAGCCATCATAGCGACCACCAGCACAGACAGTGCCTTGCGCGCCAAGTGCGGTGGTAACCCACTCAAATACGGTCTTGTTGTAATAGTCTAAGCCGCGCACCAAGTTTGGGTTGATGCGATAGCTAACGCCGCAGGCATCTAAATGCGCGCAGAGCTGTGCAAAGTGCGCTTTCGAAACGTCATCTAAGTAGTCGGCAAGCTTAGGTGCATCTTTCAATATGGCTTGGGTGTTTACGTCTTTGCTATCGAGGATACGCAGCGGATTTGTGGTTAAACGACGCTGCGAGTCATCATCGAGTTGAGTTCGAAACTGCTCTAGGTATTTTACCAAGGCTTGGCGAAATGCAGCACGTGCTTCTAGCTCGCCTAAGCTATTGAGCTCTAGCGTGACCGCATCGCTAATGCCTAGCTCACGCCATAAGCGCGCGGTCATTAGGATGAGTTCGGCGTCCATGTCGGCACCAGCTTGGCCAAAGGTTTCGATGCCAAACTGATGAAACTGGCGGTAGCGACCCTTTTGTGGGCGCTCGTAGCGAAACATCGGGCCGGCATACCAGAGCTTGGGGCTTTGATTGTGCGTGAGGCCGTGCTCTAGGCAGGCGCGCACACATCCGGCAGTGCCTTCTGGACGCAAGGTGATGGACTCACCGCTGCGGTCTTCGAAGCAGTACATCTCTTTTTCGACAATGTCGGTGACTTCACCAATCGCGCGTTTAAACAACGATGTGGGCTCGACGACTGGCAGGCGAATCTCGCGATAGCCATAGCGCTGCATCAAGGTGCGCAGTGTGGTTTCCAGCTGCTGCCAGCGCGGCGTAGCCTCGGGCAAAATATCATTCATGCCACGGATGGCAGATAAGCGACTCATCAGTAATTCTCTTTTGGGCTGCTTAGTCAGCGGCCGTTTTCACAATTAATTTAGCATCTTGCGCGGTTTTTTCTTTCACGCGCTCACGCACCATGGCTTCGATTTCATTGACTAGATTATTAGTATCGATGAGATGGCTTTTTTCGCCATTGCGATACACCAAGCTTTTTGGTGCCGCGCCGACCACGCCAATGTCGGCCTCTTTGGCCTCGCCTGGGCCATTCACTTTGCAGCCAATAACCGAGACATCCATGGGCACGCGCACATCTTCGAGACGCGCCTCAAGAGCGTTCATGACACGGATAACATCGAATTCTTGGCGCGAACAGCTGGGGCAGGCAATGAAATTAA
>NZ_CEYEMI010000041.1:3559-12281 GCF_982810325.1 Paraperlucidibaca sp. | reverse complement strand
AAGCGTGTGGTGTTGCGCACATGCAAAATGCCTACGGTGTTATTTAAGTCGCCATGAAAAACCGGTAAACGCGTGTGCACGGTCTGCTTCAAAACTTGCAAAATATCTTCATCGCTGGCGTCGAGATCGATGCCGGTGACGGCTTGGCGCGGAATCATGATGTCATTGACCGTGCTACGGTCAAGGTCCAGCAGGCCTTGAAGTAGGCGCTGATGCAGTGGTGGCAGCAGTAGGCGCCCGACCAATCGACTCAGTCCTAAACGTGCGGATGGCCGTTTGCCGATGTATTTCGCCAGCCAAGATAGCCAGTGTTTATGGCTACGCCAGCCGACAATGACCAGCAAGATCATTAACACGCTGAACAAGGCTAAGGCTTGCCACAAAATCATGATTTAGCTAGCCGCGGGCATGAGCAGCAGTTCGAGGACAAATTTGCTGCCCACAAAACCAACCAGCAATAAGCCAAAGCCGATGAGGGTAAAGCGCACCGCCGTGCGTCCGCGCCAGCCGCGCCAATAGCGTCCAGCCAGCAAGCAGGCGAACACGACCCAGGCCATTAAGGTGAATACGGTTTTGTGCACGACGTGTTGCGCGAACAGGTCATCGAGGACAAAAAAGCCAGTGCCGATGGCTAAGCAAAGCAGTACAAAGCCGACGGCGATAAGCTCAAAGAGCATACTCTCCATGGTTTGTAAGGCCGGCAAAGCCATTAATAAGCCGCGCTTGTGGCGGCGTAACGCGCGATCTTGCCAGTGCAGCAAAAGCGCTTGCAGGGCGGCGATGCTGAGCAGGCTATAGGCTAGTAGCGACAGTAAAATATGGCCTTCGATGGCTGGTGTTAGTGCTAAGGCCATGCTTTGTGGGTCATGACCGACTACGCCTAAGCTGAGTTCGAAGGCGGCTAGCGGCATGGCCACTAGGTAAATGCCTTGTACTGGGCGGTAGACGTTAACTAGCAGGGCTAGTAGCGCGAGCAACCAACCATGCATCATCGCGATATTGAAGAGGCCAAAGCGCAGGCCATTGGGAATAATAATGGCTTCGTGCATGACCACCAGATGCAGCACCAGCGCGGTGCTGATGATGGCTAATAGCGGCCCACGGGCGGGCACGCGGCGTTGCGCAACCGCGCGGGCGACACGGCCAGCGGCAGTGAGATATAAAACAATGGCCACGAGGGCAAGCAGTGCGGGTAGGGCATCCATGACTAACGGCGACCAAACAAACGATGAATGGAGTGTGGCATAAGCCAGAGTCCGTGCGCCAGCCGCGCGAGCAGCCTATAATCGTCGGCATTAGCGAAACCGATGCCACAGGATAGACCATGTTTGACAACCTTACCGACCGCCTGAGTCAGAGCCTGCGCGCCATCAGCGGTAGTGCTCGCTTAAACGAAGACAATATTAAAGACACCCTGCGCGAAGTCCGCATGGCGCTGCTGGAGGCCGACGTTGCGCTGCCAGTGGTAAAAGATTTCGTTGAGCGCATTAAAGCTTCGGCGCTCGGCCAAGAAATTTTGACTCAACTTCAGCCTGGCCAAGCCTTCGTTAAAATTGTTCACGAAGAGTTAGTGGCAACGCTGGGCGAGGCCAACACGGGCCTTAACTTAAATTGCGCGCCACCAGCGATCATTCTTATGGCTGGCTTGCAGGGTGCTGGTAAAACCACCACGGTGGCTAAGCTTGCACGCTATTTAAAGCAGCAGAAAAAAACGGTGATGGTGGTTTCGGCCGATATTTATCGCCCAGCCGCTATCGCTCAGCTAGAAACGCTCGCGCGTGATGTCGACGTGCTGTTTCATCCGTCCAATATTAATCAAGACCCGGTGGCGATCGCTCAAGGTGCTATTGAGGCCGCTAAGCGCCAGTTTGCTGATGTGCTATTAGTCGATACTGCCGGCCGCTTAGCCATCGATGAAGCCATGATGGCGGAAATTCGCCGCCTGCACGCTGCCATCAATCCGATCGAGACGCTGTTTGTTGTCGATGCGATGACCGGCCAAGATGCCGCCAACACCGCGAAAGCCTTTAACGACGCTCTGCCATTGACCGGCGTGGTGCTGGCCAAGGCCGATGGCGATGCTCGTGGCGGTGCCGCGCTGTCGGTGCGCGCCATTACTGGCAAGCCGATTCGCTTTATGGGCATGGGCGAGAAAACTGATGCGCTTGAGCTATTCCATCCAGATCGTGTTGCCCAGCGTATTTTGGGTATGGGCGATGTGCTCTCGCTGGTCGAGGAAGTCGAGCGCAAGATTGATAAAGAAAAAGCCGAGAAGCTCGCGCTAAAGCTGCAAAAGGGTAAAGGTTTTGACTTGCAGGACATGCTCGAGCAGTTCCAGCAAATGCGTAATCTCGGCGGCATGGGCGGCTTACTCGATAAATTGCCGGGCATGAATGCTGCTGCTGTGCAGCAGGCGATGGCCGGTGGTGCGCCCGAGAAACAGATGAAGCAAATGGAAGCGATTATTCAGTCGATGACCGCCGGTGAACGCCGCAAGCCTGATGTCATCAATGGCTCGCGCAAACGCCGTATTGCCAATGGTTCGGGGACGACCATCCAAGAAGTTAATCGTGTGCTCAAGCAGCACACGCAGATGGCAAAGATGATGAAAAAATTCTCTAACCCCAGCGGCATGATGAAGATGCTCAAGGGCATGCAGGGCAAATTACCGCCGGGCATGATGGACGATATGCCTGGTATGGGCGGTGGTGCTGGCGGTGCGAAAGGCGCCTTGCCACCCGGCTTCCCCGGCGGTGGTTTGCCTGGTCTAGGTGGCCCCGGCTTACCATTTAAGAAGCGCTCTTAATGCGTACGAAGTCAGCAGAATTAAGCGGCTGGGGTCGCTATCCACAGGTCGATGCCACCTTGGCACGCCCCGAGCAATACCGTGAACTTGCGGCATGGGCTCAGCAAGCATCTTTAGCGCGCGGCATGGGTCGTGCCTATGGCGATGCCGCGATTAGCGCGAACGGCACTACGGTGCTCACCGAACGCCTTGACCGACTTCTCAGCTTCGACGCCGATACCGGCGTTTTGCGAGCCGAAGCTGGCGTCACCCTCGATGCTATTTTGCGAGCTGTGATGGCCAAAGGCTGGTTTCTGCCAGTCACGCCGGGCACGCGCTACATCACCTTAGGCGGTGCTATTGCTGCCGATGTGCACGGCAAAAATCATCACCACGTCGGCAGCTTTGGCCGCTTTGTGCGCTCATTTGAGTTGTTCACAGCAGCAGGTGCGATGACCTGTTCATCCAGCCAAAATGTGCCCGCGTATCAAGCCACATTAGGTGGCATGGGCATGACCGGTCTCATTGGCGAAGTCGAATTGCAGCTCAAGCGCATCCCATCGAGCAATATGCTGGTGCAGCACGTGCCGGCGGCAAACCTGCGCGAATCATTAGCGTTGATGAGTTCGGCTGAGCATGACGACGAATACACCGTGTCGTGGATAGATTGTCTAGCCTCTGGGACTAAGCTCGGCCGTTCAGTATTTATGCGCGGGCAACACGCCGATGGCGCACATGCGCATGGCCCACGAGATGCCAAGCTCAGCCTGCCCATCAATGTGCCCAGCGCAGCATTAAATCGCTACAGCGTGGGCGCGTTTAATGCCCTCTACTACCGCTGGGAAGGCCGCAAAACTAAACCGTTCCGCTGCGATTTCGAACCATTTTTCTATCCACTTGATGGCATCAAGCAATGGCATCGCCTCTACGGCAAGCCAGGCTTTGTGCAATACCAATTTGTCGTTGCTGAAGCAGCAGCTGAAGCCTGCATCGGCGATGTTTTAAAGGCCGTTTCAAGCTCAGGCAATGCCAGCTTTTTAGCCGTGCTCAAGCGCTTTGGCGAAGCTGGCGATGGCCTTTTGTCATTCCCACAAGCGGGCATGACATTGGCGCTAGACTTGCCATTAAGAGCCGGCACTTTGGCGCTACTTGATCGCCTTGATGCCATCGTGGTGGCTCACGCCGGCCGCGTTTATTTAGCCAAAGATGCGCGCCTCAACGCCAGCATGATGTCGGCGATGTATCCACAATTAGCAGAGTGGCAAGCAATTCGCCGCGAACTCGACCCCGATGGCTTGTTTGTCTCGGCCTTGGGTCAACGTTTGGAGATGGCACCATGACGCAAATTTTAATCGTCGGCGCTACCTCTGCGATGGCTCGTGGCTGCGCTTACGCCTGGGCTAAACAAGGCCAACGCCTCGTGCTCGCTGGCCGTGACCTTACGGAGCTTGAACGCATCGCTAGCGATATTCGTTTGCGCTTCGCCAGCAATGTGCAAGTCGCTGAGCTCGATCTCGATAACGCCAAACATCTCTCCACGCGCTGGAGCGATATTGAGGCCGCACATGGTGACATCGACGGCGTGCTAATGGCGGCGGGCTGGATGCCGGATGACAACGATGCCATGCGCCGTGATACACCAGCTCTGCAGGTTATTGCGCGTAATTTCACCGGCCCAGTAGCGCTGCTCAACGCCGCTGCCGATGCTTTTGAAACGCGTAAAAATGGCTTCATTGTTGGCATTAGTTCGGTCGCTGGCGATCGCGGCCGGCAAAGCAATTACCTCTACGGCGCAGCTAAAGGTGGCTTCAGTATTTATCTCGCCGGTCTGCGTAATCGCTTATTTGCCTCTGGTGTGCCCGTGCTTACTGTGAAGCCTGGTTTTGTCGATACGCGCATGACTTGGGGCTTGCCCGGCCTATTCTTGGTTGCTGATCCTATGCAGTTGGGTGAGCAAATTGTGCAAGCGCAAGCAGCAGGCAAAAGCACCGTGTACCTACCCTCATTTTGGCGACTCATCATGCTCATTATTCAGCATGTACCTGAGTTCGTCTTTAAGCGCCTGAAGCTCTGATCATGACGGTTATCGTTAAGCAGCCGACCATTGTGGCCTTTGATTTCGATGGCACGCTCACGCGTGGCGAGTCATTTTTTCACTTTCTCTGGTTTGTCACGCCATGGTGGCGTTTCGCTTGGTGCTTTCTACGCTGCGTGCCAGTGCTGGCGGCCTATGTCGCTCGCCTGATGAGCAATGATCATGCGAAGGCGAGGGTGATTAGTACTTTCTTGCGCGGCCAATCGCGCGAAAAGCTTGAACAACTGTCGCGTGATTTTGCCAGCAAAGGTATTCCTAAGTCGTTGCGGCCTGAGGCGATGGCGCGCCTGCGCCACCATCAAAAGCAAGGCCATCACTGCGTGTTAGTGAGTGCTACATTAGCGCTGTACTTGCGGCCATGGGCTGAGCTACACGAGTTTGAGCATGTCATTGCGACTGAGCTAGCATGTGATGGACAAGGGCGCTTAACGGGCGTCATGTCGACACCAAACTGCTATGGTCCACAAAAGGCTGTGCGCCTAAAAGCGCACTTCGGCGTCGACCATATTTTCGCAGCTTATGGCGATAGCAGTGGCGATACGGAAATGTTGGCCATGGCTGAACAACCGTTTTATCGGCCTTGGCACTAACGCAACTCACCAATCAATAATTAAAAAGCGCTAGCAAGACAGTGTGGAGCAGCACCCAATGACCTTGATTAAACTCATGCGCCCGCACCAATGGGTGAAAAACGGCTTCGTGCTTACCGGCTTGGTTTTCGGCCATGGCTGGGATGTCCCCGAGCAAGTCCAAGCGGTTTTACTGGCCTTTATCGCCTTCTGTTTAGCCTCTAGCTGCGTCTATGTTTTCAATGATTTATCCGATGCCGAAAATGATCGCCTGCACCCCACTAAGCGTAATCGCCCGATAGCATCTGGCGCTGTCACTGCTCGCCAAGCCTTGCTTCTGGCGGCTGTCTTAGGCGTGGTGTCGCTAAGCATTGCTTGGTCGGCTAACCCGCCTGTGGCTGGCTATATTGCTGCCTATTTAGTGCTGAATATGGCCTATACCTGGCGCCTAAAGCGCGTGGTGCTGCTGGATATTTTCTGCATCTCGGCCGGTTTTATGTTGCGCATTTTGGCCGGCACCGACGGTGTCGATATTCCGCCTTCCAATTGGCTATTGTTTTGCGGCCTCTGGACTACGTTATTTTTAGGCTTCATCAAGCGTCGCGCTGAAATGATTGCGCTAGATGAGGGCGCGGGTGGCCACCGCAAAGTACTTGAGCATTACTCAGCGACACTGCTTGATCAGCTCATCAGCATTACTTGCATGGGTATGATTTTCAGCTACAGCCTCTACACCATGGATGTCGATGTGCGCCGTATTCACAATACCGACCAGCTCATTTACACCGTGCCATTCGTGATTTATGCCTGCTTTCGCTATCTCTACTTGCTGCATCGTGAGACTGGCGGTGGCGACCCCTCGCGCGACCTAATCCGCGATCCACATATTGTCGCTGCCGGCCTGAGCTGGTTGCTGATGACCTTAGTGTTGGTGGCCAGATGAGTTTGAGCCCGCGCCAACTTCGCCTGCTTATGATCTCAGTGGGCGCTGGCGCTGCCGGCTATTTAGTCTTTGCTTTATGGTCGGGCTGGCGTGAAGTATTAGCCGCCATGGGCCATATCGGCTGGCAAGCGCTGGGCTTGGCGCTGCTGTTATCGCTGGCAAATTACTGGCTGCGCGCTGAGCGCTGGCGTCTCTATATCGTCAGTAATGGCCATGCAATTTCTCATGCCGACAACCTACGCATTTATATTGCCGGCTTTGCTCTCACCACCACGCCAGGCAAGGCCGGTGAACTTATTCGTGGTCTATTTTTAAAGCCTTATGGCGTCACATTTCATCATGCCGCCGCGATGTTTTTTAGCGAGCGCGTCGCCGATTTAATCGCTGTCTTGATCATCACTGCCGCCGGTTTGTCGCAGTTACATCAAGGCGAAATGTATTACGCCATATTGGTCGTGGCCTTGTTAGTCGGGCTTTTAGTATTGCGCACGACTTGGCCTGAGCGTCTATTGCGCCATGTGGCAGGTGAGCGCAAAGGCGTGCATTGGTTAGCGAATGTTGCGGCCAGTAGCCGCGCGCTATGGCGTGGACGCCTGCTGTGGCAAGTGCAGGGCTTAAGCGTGCTGGCATGGTTGGCGGAGGGCGTGGGCGCATGGTTGGTGCTGCGCACATTGATGCCAGATATGCCGCTGGAAATTGGTCTGTTTATTTATGGTTTTGCCATGATAGTCGGTGCACTGAGCTTTATGCCCGGCGGGCTAGGTGGCACTGAAGCCACCATGACAGGCTTGCTCGTGCTGCAAGGTTTGAGCTTGCCTGAAGCGGTGGCAGCGACGGTGATCATTCGCCTAGCAACGCTGTGGTTTGCTGTGCTGTTGGGGCTATTTGCAGTGATGCGTTTGCCGACCATGCCGGCACGGGCTGAGAGTTTAGACATACAGTTAGCCACTCAGGCCGGTGACGGCCAAGGCTTGAAATAATAGGTACTTCGAGATGACTCAAACACTGAAGCCAGGCCTGATGGCTCGCTGGCTTGAAGCGCATTGGCTATGGATTTTGCTGCCTGTGGTGCTGATCAAAGTCGCCATTGCCTATGGCTTACCAATGACTGGCGACGAAGCTTATTTCGTGCTTTGGGGCAAGCATCTCGACTTCGGTTATTACGATCATCCGCCCATGGCCGGCTGGATGATGGCGCTACAGCTGCTGGTCAGTGATCACCATCTCTGGCTGCGCGTACCGGGCCTAGTCACTGAGCTTATTATCGCGGCTGCACTCTATGCGCTGTTTCGACCTGTCGATGCCATTAAGGCGCGCTGGTTGGCGCTGCTATTTACGCTCAGCCCACTTAGTCTCATCAATGTATTCACACTGACCGACACAGGCTGCATCTTATTCGCCGCACTGGCGTTTGTGGCGGCTGCGCGCGGCTTACTGACACAGCATATACGCTGGGCGGTACTAGCAGGCGTGAGCTTAGGTTTGGCGTTTTTGTCCAAATACTTTGCTGTGTTCTTAGGTCTTGGCTTTGTTATTTTCTATGCTTTCGCTGGCAGGCGCTTCTGGCGACATGGCCTAGTGCTAGTGCTGGTCGCCATTCCCTTTGGCCTGCTTAATCTGTATTGGAACTACACGCATTGCTGGTCTAACCTGCTGTTTAACTTAGTTAATCGCAATGCTGGCGGCGGCTTTGGTTGGCAGAGCCTATTGGCCTATCTCGGCATGATGGGCTATGTCATTTTGCCGCCTATATGGTTGGCGTTACGAGCTGCGCAACAGCAGCGCTCATCACTCCGTGCAAACTTACAGCCCGTTATCAGCCTTGCCGCCACCTTGAGTTGGACCGCAGGCTTGGGCTTTTTATGGGTGAGCCTGAGCAAAGATATTGGCCTGCATTGGGTGCTGTGGTTTTACCCTATGGTGCTGGTGCTGCTCTTGCCTTTGCCTGTCGCGCGCTGGGCAAAACTGACGAAGATAGTGAGTTGGGTCAGCGTGGTGCATGTCGTGGTGCTATTGGGCATTCTTTACGCGCCTTTTTCGGTGTGGAAAAGCCAGCCGCGCGTGCAATGGTATTTGCTTGCGATGACCGAAGCGCCGGCGATTTTAAAACAAGCTCGTACCGAGGCTGATGAGCTGCAAGCGGGCGCTTGGCAGCCAGCATGGGAAGCTGCTTCTGCGCGCAAAAGTCTAGGTGTCGATGCCTTAGTGCCAGATCAGCCTAAGGCTGAGCGCGCGATAGCAACGCTGAGCTATTCATCAGCTTCAGTACTGGCTTATCAGGTGCGCGAGCCAGTCATGGTGATGGGTGAGGGCGCGAAATATGCACGCCA
>NZ_CEYEMI010000041.1:0-3459 GCF_982810325.1 Paraperlucidibaca sp. | reverse complement strand
CGCCAGAATAAAGGCTTGTCTAAGCACATCAGCGTGGCTAAAAAGATGATAACGATGCCCACGACCGCCAAAGTTTCGGGCAGTTCATCCCATAAAATCCACGCCCAAAGCCCAGCAAAAACGATGGCCAAATAGGCCGCCGGGCCAATACGCCCAGCCGGCGCCAAGCTATAGGCTCGTGACATGGCGAGCTGGCTGAAGGTGGCCAAAATGCCCGCACCAACTACCCAGGCATATTCCTCAACGTTGAGTGGTCGCCATGCCCACAGCATTGGCACAGCTGAGATCGTCACTGAAATTAAGCTGAAGTAGAGCACGATGCGTATCACTGGCTCGGTGCCAGAAAGTGAGCGCACGGTGACGAAGGCCATGGCGGCTAGCAAGCTGGCGCTGATGCCGACCAGCGAGATAAAGCCCATGCCGGCCATGTCGGGGCGGCAAATCAATAACACGCCACCGAAGCCGAGCACGGCAGCGATCATCATGCGGACCGTGATTTTTTCTTTAAGAAATAGCCAAGCAATGAGTGGAATAAACACCGGGGATGAGTAGGTGAAAACCATGGCGCTGGCTAATGGCAGTTTGGCGATGGCATAAAAGAAGCCATACATCGCCGCTAAACCTACTACGCCGCGCCACAAATGCTTGTGAAATACGTGGGTTTTGAGCAGGCCAGTGCCGTGTATGGCAACCAGCGGCAGCAGCATGATTGACGCAGTAAAATTGCGGAAAAACACAATGGTTTCGTTGTTGACGGTATGCGATGCCTGACGAATAAACACGCCCATGGTGGCAAATAAAAATGCCGACAGCGTGAGCAGAGCAAGGCCGCGCCAAACCGACTGCGATGGGGCTTCGTAGCGCATAAATGAGCACCTCAAACGATGGTGCGCAGCCTAGCAGATTCTCCAGCACGTTGGACTGGCCAAGTGCCGCGTTTTCTCGTAGAATTCGCGCCCATCTGTGCATGGCCGATTTCCGTGGCGCCATGAGCAGAACGACTTACCACGGAAACCCAGTACAGGAATTAAGCAATGGTCACTATTCGTCTAGCCCGCGGTGGCGCTAAAAAACGTCCTTTCTACTCCATCGTTGTTGCCGACAGCCGCAATGCCCGCGATGGCCGTTACTTAGAACGCCTGGGTTTCTTCAACCCAGTTGCACGTGGTCAAGCTGAGCGCGTGCGCTTGGACTTAGAGCGTGTAGCTTATTGGATCAGCAACGGCGCTCAAGCATCTGACCGCGTTGCACATCTGATCAAGGTAGCTCAGAAGAGCGCATAAGACATGTCTATCGTGCCCGATCGTGAGTCCCTGATTCAGGTCGGCCACGTACACACTGCTTATGGCATCAAGGGATGGGTGTGGGTTATGTCCCGCACGCATCCCATTGCCAATATTTTTAACTACGGCCCGTGGTATTTGGACCGTGGTGGCGTGTTGAGTCCGGTAGAGATACTGGCGAGTCGTCCGCAAGCCAAAGGCTTGGTGGCGCAGCTGGATATCTGCCCCGACCGCAACGCTGCTGACACCTTAGTTGGTGCAGCGATTTGGGTGCCGAAAAGCGCCTTGCCGGTATTAGACGAAGACGAGTATTACTGGTCTGAACTCATCGATATGTTAGTGGTGACTGAGCAAGATGACGTGCTCGGCCGCGTCCACGCGATGATGGAAACTGGTGCCAACGACGTCATCATTGTGCGTGCTTGTGAAGGCAGCATGGATGATCAAGAGCGTTTGTTGCCGTGGTTGCCAGGTCGTGTTGTGCGTTTTGTCGATCGAAATCAGCGCCGTATTCGCGTCGATTGGGATCCAACGTTTTAAGCGTTTATGACCAACATGGGAGATCGCCATGTGGGTAGGCGTAGTGTCGTTGTTTCCGGAAATGTTTCGAGCCATTAGCGAGTGCGGTGTAACTGCCCGCGCCGTGGCCAACGGTAAGCTCACGCTGGCGTTTTGGAACCCGCGCGACTTTACCGAAGATAATTACCGCCGTGTCGATGAGCGCCCCTTTGGTGGCGGCCCCGGCATGGTCATGCAGATTGAGCCTTTACGCCGAGCTATTAATGCCGCGCGTGAAGCTGCTGCCGCACGAGGTGTGGTGGCGCCGGTGATTTATTTATCACCGCAGGGCCAGCGTTTATCGCAAGCCGATGTGCAGCAGCTTAGCGCCGCACATGGCCAGCAGGGCTTGATTTTGCTCTGCGGCCGTTATGAGGGTGTCGATGAACGCTTAATTGAGCGCGATGTCGATGCCGAATGGTCGATAGGCGACTACGTGTTATCCGGTGGTGAATTACCGGCGATGGTATTGGTTGATGCCTTAGCGCGCTTATTGCCCGGCGTGCTAAACACCGAGGCTTCAGCCATTGAAGATTCATTTACCGATGGCCTGCTTGATTGCCCGCATTACACCCGACCTGAGGTGTATGACGGCGACACAGTGCCAGCGGTATTGCTCAGCGGTGATCATGCCGCGATAAAGCGTTGGCGCTTGCAGCAAAGCCTCAAGCGCACACGCGAACGCCGCCCCGACTTACTTGTTGGGCGCACGCTGAGCAAATTAGAACGACAGCTGCTAGATGGCATCGAATAGATCTCGCTAGCAGTGTTGAGGGGGTCGTATGCGCCTTAGCCTCTGGACCCAAGGCGATGCCCACCGAGCTGACACGAGCAGCCGGTCAAGGCATCACAATGATCAATCATATGCGTGAAAGCCTCTGTGATTGAATGTGGAGAATTAAGATGAGCGGTAAGCATCCTTTAGTACAGGCCGTTGAAAACGTCCAACTGAAACAAGATATTCCTAAGTTTGCTCCTGGCGACACTGTTGTCGTTCAGGTGAAAGTGAAAGAAGGCGAGCGTGAGCGTCTCCAGGCCTATGAAGGCGTGGTTATTGCGATCAAAAATCGTGGCCTGAACTCTGCTTTCACGGTGCGTAAAATCTCCAACGGTATCGGTGTGGAACGTGTTTTCCAAACCCATTCGCCGATTGTTGCTGGCATCGAAGTTAAGCGTCGTGGTGCTGTTCGCCGCGCCAAGCTGTACTACCTCCGCGATCGTTCGGGCAAATCCGCACGTATCAAAGAGAAGCTGGCTCCGCGTAAGAAGTAATTCTTCGCGTTGCTGTGCAAAAAAGGGCTCATTACGAGCCCTTTTTTAATGCCTGAAATTTCACTGTTTGCCGCATTCGCTCATCACGTCCAATGGCTTTAAACTGAGCGTTAAGCTCATTGAAACTACGCCCATGATTGTTGAAGACGCTCACATGCCTCCAGCCTCAGATGCTGCGCTCACGGCCTTTCGCCATCAGCTCGCGGCCGAAGGCTTAAGTCAGCATACGCGTCGAGCCTATGTCAGCGATGCCGCCGCACTGGCGAACTGGGCTGCACCAAAGGCACTAACAGCATTAACTACCGATGACCTCGCGGCGTATCTGGCTAGCCCGCAAGTTATGCAA
>NZ_CEYEMI010000040.1:8577-13746 GCF_982810325.1 Paraperlucidibaca sp. | reverse complement strand
GCGAACTACGGCTGAGCCTATAAAACCGGCACCGCCGGTGACTAAAATTTTCATGTGGGTTTACCAAAGCTAATTAATAAAAACATGAGGAATCTATTCCTCATGTTTGCCAAACCATATCAGCTCAATACTGACAACATAAAACTTAGAGCACAATTAGCTTGCCTGTATTTAATTTATTATCATCACTGATCTATATTAATTTATTGGGCCGCATCAATTCTAAATTCAAAAAATAAATGTTTTTATATTTAGACAAAATAATTAACTTTCTCTCAGCAGCTTTGGCATTAAAATCCCTAAAAAAAT
The DNA here is from genome assembly GCF_982810325.1 of Paraperlucidibaca sp. Classification (NCBI taxonomy): domain Bacteria; kingdom Pseudomonadati; phylum Pseudomonadota; class Gammaproteobacteria; order Moraxellales; family Moraxellaceae; genus Paraperlucidibaca; species Paraperlucidibaca sp. The sequence goes on along the minus strand of NZ_CEYEMI010000040.1, from coordinate 13,437 downwards.
CCAGTACGCTAAATAGTTAATAGCATGCGCTAAACTTATACCCTCAAGGCCTAAGGCATTAGTAAATAGAATAGCAAGACCATAAAATGATGCCGAAAAAAATATCTCCGTTAATATAAATAATTTTATCATGGCTTTACCTAGCATCAAATATGAAAGTATCCAACTACCAATTTTAAGGGTATCCCCTACCATCTGCCATGCAAATAAATCTCGCATTGGAAAAAATTCAGTTGTAAAAAGCATACTAATAATAAAATCGCGCAGCATATAAATGGCGAATCCACACATAGCAGCAAAAGGCAATATTATTCTATAGCCTTGAAGTATCTCATTCTGTATCTCAGCAAAATCTTTAAGCTCAGAAAGTCTTGGCAGATAGTATAGACTTAGCGTTGTTGTTATCAGCATTAGGTAAGCAGCACTTAAGCGCCACATCGCTTCCCAATATCCTGCTGAGGCCAATCCGAAAGTATCACCAAGGTAGGTACGAATAAAAATGTGACTTATAGGCACGCAAGCTACACTTACAAGTGCCATCGCAGCGAACTTTGATAAATTTATTAAAACAACCTTATCTAATGCTCCGAAAATATAACTAAATTTAAACCACTCCGCTCTGTAACAAATATATAGTGTGGCTACAAAGGCAAAGGATGGAAAAATCGCAAGTGCCGTTAAAGCACCATGCAAACCAAACTTTATAGTTAAAAAACTTGTCACTAACAATGCAACTAAACTACCGATTATATTTGCCGAAACATAACGGGAAATTTCTTTTTTCCCATTTAGTATGGCAAGCAATAGAGTGTTAAATATAAAAAACACCAGTGTTACTGAAAACCAAATAAATACCATGCTATAGCTTTCATCATGCAAAAATAGCACTGCGATTTCTTTGCTAAAAATAGCAACTAGCACGCCCATTACTAGCGAACCTGCAAGAGCTAATGTACCTGCAGTGCGCCAAAGCTGGCGCTGCTTCTCTTCATCCGCGTGGTACTCAGCCGTGTACTTGACTACTCCAGTGTTTATCGCACCGCTTGCTAGTGTGGTAATCATCTGAGCAGCGTTTTGAAAGTTGCCGATTGCTGCATATCCTGCAGGGCCAACATATACTGCTAATACTTTATTTAAGCCCAACATAGTTATCATTTTAATAACTACGGCAATCGCGTTGAGTAAGCTGGTTTTTATTAGCGTCACGTAGTTATGCGTCTACTTGGAAGCTATTGCACGCCACAATTACTGCTTGGGCTTGCTCCATTGTTGTCGTTGGCCCAATCGGCAGGCTCTGCACTTGCTCATGCATACACTCAGACAGCGGAAAGCATAGAGGGCTCATCGCGCGATAGGCATGCTGTTTGTGAGGTGGTATGGGGTAGTGGATGAGAGTTTGCACGCCGTGATCGAGCAGGTGTTTTTGCAGCTCGGCGCGGTGTTCGCAGCGAATGACGTATAGGTGCCACACATGCGACTCGGTAGCTTTCACTGGCGCTTGAAACGCCTGAGTTGGCAAGGCAATTAGCGGATTGCTAATGCCCGTCGTGTAGGCGTCGGCCACTGCTCGGCGTTGCGCCATCTCAGTATCTAGGTGCTTTAACTTCACGCTCAACATGGCCGCTTGAACTTCATCTAAACGGCTATTCACGCCCTGATACAGATTTTTATACTTTTCGTGCGAGCCGTAGTTACCGAGGGCGCGAACGGTTTTGGCGAGTTCATCATCGTTGGTGGTAATAGCGCCGGCGTCGCCGAGTGCACCAAGGTTTTTGCCGGGGTAGAAGCTGAAGCCACTGGCATCTCCCCAATTGCCTGCTTTTTTGCTATTTAAGCTAGCGCCGTGGGCTTGGGCTGAGTCTTCCAAGACCAATAAACCGTGGCGTTGGGCGATGTTCATAATCGCAGGCATATCGGCGAGCTGCCCGTATAGGTGAACAGGCAATATGGCGCGAGTTTTCGGGGTGATGGCTGCCTCAATCAAGCTTGGGCTTATGTTATAGGACTGCTCATCTGGCTCAACCAAGACTGGTACCAGTCGGTTTTCCGTAATCGCTAAAATACTAGCGATGTATGTATTCGCTGGCACGATTACTTCGTCGCCTTCTTTGAGCTTGCCGAGCTCTTTCCATGCGCGGAAAACCAGAATTAGAGCATCGAGACCATTTGCTACACCAATGGCATGCTTAGTGCCGCAATACTGGGCGAAGCTCTGCTCAAACTGAGCTAGTTCGTTGCCGCCTATATACCAGCCAGAATCAATAACGCGTGTGCAGGCATCGATGAGATCTGCGCGATAGTTTGAGTTGATTGCTTTTAAATCGAGAAATGGGATCACTTATTCATACCTTTGGGTATATATATTTTTGCTTCACCTACTAACACTTCAACATCATTAACACTACATACTGTAGAGAATGTTAGCTTAGACTTTACTAAATCTATTTCTGTAATTTTTACAACTACTAATAAATCATCATCAATAAATACCGGCTTTAAAAACTTAAAACTTTGTGAGCCATATATACAACCAGGCCCAGGAAAGTTCATGCCGAATATTTTAGAAATAAAAGCAGCCAGCAGCATTCCATGCGCAATGTTTTTTTTATAAAAAGAGTTTTTAGCAAAATTCTCATCAACATGAATCGGGTTTTTATCTCCGCTAATACTAGCAAATCCTAGAACCGTTTCGCGCGTAACAAATATCGCCTCAGCGTAAGTCTGCCCTATCATGTAATCGTTAATATTCATATTATATTTTATCTTTCAATTGTACACGTGATGCCTCAACCGCATCTTTACTAATATTGAAATAGTAGTTTTCAGAATCTTCAGAAACTATTTTTGCGCCCATTTTTTTATGAAATGAGATGACGCGCTCGTTTCCTTTCATAACATCATAATGAGAATTATTTAAACCAAGATTTTGAAATCCAAAATTATAAATTAAAAATGCGCTTTCAATAGCTGCATACTTTGTTTTATCTTCATTAAGTATCCAACTTCCCCAGCAAAATGAGTCTTTCCTAATATCATAGACTCTTATAGTTCCACATTTAGTACCATCTAAGCGCTCAATTATAAAATAAAACTGTACACCTTCTTTTTCTTCTGCCTTATATGATCTTATCCAGTTAATCTGCGAAGATAAACTTGGGCTGACTCCAGAAAGAAACTGATTGTATCTATCATCAAGCCTTAACTTCAAAATGAAATCTGCATCAGACTCTTCGACAAGTCTTAACTTTATACTTTTAGATTTAAGTTCCATTATAAGCACCCTAAAAATTCATCATAACTACGAATATAATCTGTCTCATCGTAGTGTTCGCTGGCTAATACAAGCAACACGCAGTCTTCACTAAAATCATGCATTTCTCGCCAAACCAGATCACTAATGAGCAACCCTTTAATTGGAGAGTCCAACCAAGCCTCTTCACGCGTCACACCATCATCTAAAATCATTCGGCATTTGCCGGTAACGCAGACAGCCACTTGCTTTAAGTTTTTGTGCGCATGAAAGCCACGAGCCACACCGCTTTGCGTGCCGAAGATGTAATACACGCGCTTAATGTCAAACGGTACAGTTTTGCCTGCCTCAAGCGCTACTAATGAGCCGCGATCATCGCCTAATGGTGGAAAGTCCACCCACTGAATCAAGCTCATGCGCCTACTTTGACCACATTCAATAAATACTGACCATAGCTATTTTTACTCATGCTTTGCCCAATTACCTCGACCTCTTCACTTGTCATCCAACCATTGGCAAAGCCTATCTCTTCTAAGCAAGCCACTTTATAACCTTGACGCTTTTCAATGGTTTCCACAAAATGTGCCGCCTCAAGCAAGCTGTCGTGCGTACCAGTATCTAGCCAAGCAAAACCACGGCCCAGCAACTCAACATTTAAATCGCCGCGCTCTAAATACGCCTGATTAATGCTAGTAATCTCTAGCTCACCACGATGTGAAGGCTTCACGGCCTTGGCCATTGCCACCACATCGTTGTCATAAAAATACAAACCGGTTACTGCGTAATTTGACTTCGGCTTAACCGGTTTCTCTTCAATAGAAACTGCTCGCTTTTCATCGTCAAACTCAACCACACCAAAGCGCTCTGGGTCTGCCACTTGGTAGCCAAATACAGTGGCGCCTGATGGCCGGCTTGCTGCTTCAAGTAGTTTTGGCGAGAAGCCTTGGCCATAGAAAATATTGTCGCCTAAGACCAAGCAGACTGAGTCATTGCCAATAAACTCTTCGCCAATGATGAAGGCTTGAGCGAGGCCATCGGGGCTAGGCTGTATGGCATAAATGAAATTCACGCCAAAACGGGAGCCGTCACCGAGCAGACGCTGATAGCCGGCCATGTCTTCGGGCGTGGAGATGATGAGGATGTCGCGGACTTTAGCCAGCATCAGCACAGAGATTGGGTAGTAGATCATCGGTTTATCGTAGATGGGCAATAACTGCTTCGACACGCCCATGGTGATGGGGTAAAGGCGTGTGCCGCTGCCGCCGACGAGGATAACTCCTTTCATGATGTCACTCCTAGTCGCTCGCGTTGGTAGCTGCCGTCTTGCACTCGGCGGCTCCACGGCATATTGGCTAAATACCAGGCCACTGTTTTGCGCAGGCCGGTCTCGAATGTTTCAGTTGGTACCCAACCCAGCTCTTTCTCAATCTTGCTAGCGTCTATGGCGTAGCGCAGATCATGCCCAGGGCGGTCGGTCACGTGTGTGATCAACGATGCATACGGCGTGCTATTTGGCGCTAACTCATCTAGCAAGCTGCAAATAGTTCGCACCACTTCGATATTTTGTTTTTCGTTATGGCCGCCGATGTTGTAGGTCTCACCTACCTGCC
>NZ_CEYEMI010000040.1:0-8567 GCF_982810325.1 Paraperlucidibaca sp. | reverse complement strand
CTGCCCTTGCGTTACCACGGTGACCAAAGCGCGGGCGTGATCTTCAACATAAAGCCAGTCGCGAACTTGGTCGCCTTTGCCGTAAATAGGCAGGGGCTTGCCTTCAAGCGCATTGAGAATAACCAGCGGAATCAGCTTCTCAGGGAAATGATATGGGCCGTAGTTATTTGAGCAATTCGTCACTAGTGTTGGCAGGCTGTAGGTGCGCTGCCACGCTCTTACCAGATGGTCTGAGCTGGCCTTACTTGCGCTGTATGGGCTGCTAGGCGCGTAGGGTGTGGTTTCTAGGAAGAGATCGTTTGTGCCGTGGAGGTCGCCATAGACTTCATCGGTGCTGATGTGATGAAAGCGGAATGCAGCTTTACGCTCTGCATCTAAGCCTTGCCAATAAGCTCTAGCGACTTCCAACAAGGTGTAAGTGCCCACGATATTGGTTTCGATAAACGCCGCAGGGCCATCGATAGAGCGATCTACGTGGCTCTCAGCGGCTAAGTGCATGATGGCATCTGGCTGGTTTTCAGCAAAAACGGCTTCTAGTGCTGGGCGGTCGCAGATATCTACTTGGGCAAAAGCGTAGCGTGGGTCGCTACTCACATCGGCTAGGCTTTCGAGATTGCCGGCGTAGGTGAGCTTGTCTACGTTGATAACGCTGTGTGTAGTGTTTTTGATGATGTGGCGAATGACGGCAGAGCCGATAAAGCCGGCACCGCCAGTGACTAATAATTTCATTTTAGCTTTCTACTACCTTAACTTTTACGCTGATCATATTTATACGCATAAGCATATTGGTACCCATAACCGCTACTCGCCACCGTCACCGCATTTAACAAAATACCTTTCACGCTCACACCAGCCTGACCTAAGCGCTTCAAGGAAAGCTCAATTTCACGCATCTGTGTTTGGCTAAAGCGAGTCACCAAAAGTGTAGCCCCAGCATGACGACCAACAATGGCGGCATCTGTTACTGCCATCACCGGAGGGCTATCAATAATGACACGGTCGTACTTTGCTTCCATGTCTTTCAGAAGCTGTTCAAAACGCGGGTGCAGCAAGAGCTCAGCTGGGTTCGGCGGTAGTTCACCAGTAGCTATATAGTCGAAGTTTTCTAAGCCAGTAGCGCGGATAACCGAACTAGCCTCTAGGCCTTGAGCCACCAACTCCGACAAACCATGCTTACGTTCTGCACCAAAATACTCATTTAAATAGCCACGGCGCATATCCGCATCGATCAACAATACGCGCTCACCTGTGCTCGCCAGCAAAGTGGCTAAGTTCACGCTGATAAATGACTTACCTACACCAGGCCCTGGGCCTGTGATCATTAACAAATTATTTGGTGCATCGACTAAAGCAAAGTGCAAGCTGGTTCGTAAGCTACGTAAAGACTCAATGGCTAAGTCGTTTGGCTCGTAATGCGCCAACAATGCCATGGTGCCACCTTTCTTCTTCAGTTTTTTCACTAACTTATCTTGCGCGTCGCTCGCGGGAACAGTTGCTAGCACCGATACGCCGGTTCTTGCTTCTATTTGCGCGGCATCTTTCACGCCACTACGCAGTGCTTGGCGTAGCAGCACAAAGCCAACACCCACTATGCCGCCTAATAGCAATGCCAGCACAACGATTAATGATTTTTTTGGCGCTACTGGCTTTAAAGTGGGTTGAGCAAAATCGACAATGCGCACATTACCAACCGTGCCAGCACGAACCACTTTCAACTGCTGTGCGTTATTTAGCAACGTGGTGTAAAGTTCTTGGCTAACCTTCAAGTCACGAGTTAGGCGCAATAGCTCTTGCTGCGTTTTTGGTAGCTTGTCTACTTGCCCAGCAAACTGTCCACGCTGTGCTTGTATGGCATTAATCTGCTTATCTAGCACTTGTACCGATGGGTGCTCAGCGGTAAAGCGCCCCAGTAGCTCTTTACGCTTTTGCTGCAACTCTAGTAAGCCAGTTTCGGCCACTACGCTTTGCTCAAGCAGTAGCTCACCTTCTTTGCTGACATCAATCGAGCCAGTGCGCATGCGGTACTCGTTGAAGCGTACTTCCGCTGCTTCAAGGTTTTTCTTAATCTCAGGCAGTTGGTCATCTAAAAACTGTAAAGTTTGCTGTGCTTCTGCCGACTTACGCTCAACGTTCTGCCGAACATAATTATTGGTAATTTGGTTTAGCACTTGGCTGGCTTTGTCAGAGTTCACACCTTTATAAGTCAGCGTAATCATTCCGGTTTGCTTACCTTGCTCGCTGGCGCTTAAGTTTTCGCTCAACTCAGCGATTGCTTGCAGTTGGTTTTGCTTCACTAGTGTAAATGACTGGCCAATAGGGCTAATTAAGTCGCGGACAAATAGACCTATGCTCTGCCCTTGCCAAGTCGCGCTAAAGGCTTGGTTTGCCTTGCCTTCGCCCAGCATCTTGCCTTGCGGGCTAATTAGCTGAAACTTGCCTTCGCCTTGTACTACCAACTCAAACTTTTCGCCTTGCAAAGCTCTAGGTACATCAAAGCGAGTTACGGCGATATGGCGTGCTGCGCTTCCAGCCCAAAGCTTCCCTATCACTGGGAAATATTTTGCCTGTGCGACAATATCCAAATGCAGATCTTGCACCGATTTGCCCAACACCATACGCGAACGAATAAGCTCAATCTCGGTAGCCGCCTGGGTTTTTGTCTCAAACATGCTACCAAGTTCGCTAGCTATGGCACCTAGACCGCCGGCTTTGCTGTCTTCGACCTGCACCAAAGAGTTGACTTGATAAATTGGTGTTGCGATTTGCGCATATAAAACACCCACACTGAGTGCAATAGCGGAAATACCTGCTATCCACCAGCGGCCTTCGACAAGACTGCCAAACAGCTGTCGCAAGTCTATTTCGTCATCGCCGCTGTCTTGTGCTGGCGTGGGGGCAATGTAATTGGCAGGAGCGTTACTTGAGTTCGTCATACTGTCGCTTAATACCTAATAGTTTTACTGAGCGCTTTAGCGCAATTTGGGTAGCCATGAAGCAATGCCGGTTTGAATATGTTGCAGGGCAATCTCAAACTCTTCGCGTGGCTTTCGATACGGGTCAGCAATATTTTGCTTATTCCAGTGGCCAAGCCGATACACACGGCCTCGAGCTTGTGGGAACTGCTGAGTTAGCGCGATCTCTTGCTTTTCGGTCATGACTAAAATCAGCTCTGCATCGCTAACTAACTCGGCGTTGAGCTGCCGACCTCGATGCGAACTGATGTCATGGCCAAGCTCAACCATTAATGCTTGAGCATGTTCATCTGCCGGTGCGTTTACTAGAGCACCTAAGCCGGCTGAACTTATGGCCTTATTTGGCAACTCGATCTTTAGTAGCTGCTCAGCCATGGGGCTGCGACAAATATTGCCGATGCAAACCACTAAGATGCGATTAAACATATTTAGTTGTTGCCGATGTCTTGACCTGTGCGCAACAGGCTTGCCGATGGAAATAGTTGGCTAATGACACGGTTCCAACGGGTGATGCCTGCGCTGCCGACATACACCATATCGCCCGCTTGTAGCGCAAATTTGTCTGCCAGCACCAAGCTCGCTGGTTCGCTAGAGTCAAGTGAATACACATCTACGATGCGCCAGTTTTGCTCTGTGCCAGCACGGTCGCGCAATACGTAAATAGACGAACCTTTTGATGTGTTTTGGTTTAAGCCGTTGGCTTCTAGCAAAGCGTCGGCCAAGCTGATGCTGGCAAGCTTAAAGCGCACAGCCATAGGCCTAGACACTTCGCCCATCACGTACACTTTTTTACGATCGGCGTATGGCAGCTCGAGTTGGTCACCGTCTTTCAAAATGACTTTTGCTGCGGTTAAGCCCGCACGGTTGATAGCGTCTAAGTCTAAATTGTAGGTAATGTCATCGCGGCGTAAAGCTAGGCTTGATAAATCGGCGTTAAGCAAGTCAATGCCAGCCTGACCTAGGGCATCGGGCAATGACAAGGGCACAGTAGTAATCGGCAATGCCGTTGCTTTTTGAAAGGCACCCACCAAATAAACTTTCTGACTGCCGTAGCGTGTAACTGCTACGTCGATTTGCGGGCTAGCGATGAATTTAGTTAAACGATTAGTCAATAAGGTGCGAAGCTCATCTACCGTTTTACCAGCGGCATGTACCGTGCCAGCGTAGGGGTAGAAGAATGTGCCATCTGCTCGAATAACCCGGCCGTTTGCATCGATATCATTAATCACAGTACCGGCGGGGGCTGTTAACTCAGGGTGATCCCATACGGTGACACTGAGCACATCGCCAGCGCCAATACGGTAAGACTCATGCTCGTAGTCGCTTAGCTCATCTAAGGTGTCTTTTAGCTGCGCTACTTGGCCGTCACTGCTTTGCTCAGCGATAACGTCGCCTGTAATGGGCCTTACTACTACTTCCACACCAGGCTCATCGCCGCCGCCCTGACTTGAGCTCTTAGGCAATAGATTTTGCCCCGGAGCCAATACACAACCGCTGCTAACTATGCTTGCTGCCAGTACGGCGGCCGTCATATGAAGAAGTTTATTCATGCAATCTACCTTAGTGTTGAGCCGCCAGACACGCTACCGCCACAAGGTTGTACGCTAACCCTTGCGACGTGATAGTTATGTCCAGCGCCATTTATGACGTTGTGTGCACTGAGTTTTACTTACGAGGCCCGCGTAATTCGCTGATAGACCATAAGCCGTTGCGGCGGTTTAGTTTTTGACCGCCATCGCGCTGAATAGGGTTAAAGCCAAGGCTCGCTTTCGCTTTTGTATGACCAATGGTCAATAGATCTAGCGGTACTTGCAGGTAAAAACCTTTGTTAAAGCTGCCTTCGCCAAACTCTTCAGCCGAAACATCGGTTTTAGCAAAGTAGCCGCCAACCACGACACCCGAGGCAAATTCGCGCGAAATATCAACGGTAGCGCCGATGTCGCCGGCCAGGTAACGGCCGGCCGAGAGTTTAACTCTAAAGTCGTAGAAATTGGGCAGATCTTTGTAAAGTGTGACGTGCCCCGTTTCAACTTCATAGTTCAACAAACCAAGCTCACTGGCTGGGTCGCGCTGGCGCACCACGTTCGCATCTATCCCTACGCCCCAGGTGCTGTTTAGTGGGCGGTACAACACCTCGCCACCAACACCGGCAAACATTAATTCCAAGTAGCCGCCATAGGCCTGTGCCTGCCAGTTACTACCAAACTCACCAAACTGTGTGAGCTGTAATCCTTCTAGGCGGACAGGCTGATCTAGATATTCACGAATGCGCGTGCGCACCGGCGGCAAGGTAGTGAAGCCCGGGTTAAGCTGGGTAAAGTTGGCGTAATTATTCACCACCGATGCCAATACAGTGGCTTGTGCTAGCGTTTGGCCCTTATCCCATGCCAGCTCTGCGCGAGCGCCGATGTCATATGTGTAGATGGAGTCGACGCCGCCAAAGCCTTGTTGCAGGTATGGGGTAAGCGTAGTTGACCAAGGGCTATGGTCTGGTGTGATTGTTTGAACCGTAGTTTCGGATGTGTTTTCAGTTGTACTGCTTTCAACCAGCTGCTGCTCGGTGACACCGTCGAGTCTTTTAGGTGTTTCACGACTCAGAACATCCTCCAATGCCGGCTGGCGATCGCTAGGCGTTAGCGCATCCACTAATTCATCACGATCCACTGCCACCATGACTTGGCCAAGCCCATGCACTGTGTCAATCAATTGAAAATACTGAAATGGCGATGGCACTGTGGCTTGTAAAACCCGCATGGCGCGCTCATGACCAACTAAGGCGTCGCGATAACGCGTTTGTTCGGCGCTGATCTGCACGGTATTTTCTGAGATGGCGATATGGTCGACCTGATAACCCGCCTCTAGCTGAAGCCGCTTGGTTATGTCGACCCAATCATTAGCTGCGCCTGGCTCTGTGTCGGCTGCAGTTTGCGCTGCTTCAACCGCTACTGTTTTTACGGCCACTGGAGCTGGCATGACTGGCATGACTGGCATGACTGGCATGACTGGTGTGACTGGTGTGATTGGGTCTACTTTTTTCGCCTGTCGCAATGTATTGAGGTTGCCGTGAATGACTACGCCAAACATTGCCGTATTGCCACGCTCAAAGCCCAAGCGCAGCGCTAAATTCGAATTCACTCGAAGCTGTGCGCCAAAGTTAAAAGGAGAGCTCGACTCAAATGCCGAAGGGTTATTTTCGTTGCTATAGTCGTTGCCATCGGCTTCGGCAAGCAAGGTTAATGGCTGCCACGGAGTTTGCCACGACACGCCAGCGATGGGGCTCATTGGTCCTGAGAAAAATTTCTTGAACTCTACTTGGCCACCCTTGCCAGATGTCACTTGCGAGCGTTGACAAAAGCGGTCGGCAGCTGAGCAAAATGGATTACGCAAGCGGTCACGCTCACCTAAATTGCCCCAGCCAAGGCCGGCACTAAAGTCAAAATTACCCAAGCGCTTAGATGCCACGAGAAATTCGCCATCGAACAAGCCCGTACCGGCAATGTCTCTTAGCCCTAACGCAACAGCCGGTAAGACTTGAGTTTCTTCAAGTAAGCGAAAGCGCAAATCTACGCCCTTGTCGACGTTAGCTTTGCCAGTGAACAAGGTAACGCTGTTGTCTTGCACATAACGCAGAGTTACATCTAGCCAAGGCAGCAATTGCGCATTTAAGTTGTAGCGCAAGTACGGTTGAACTCGGTTCAGTGATAATGCAACCTCACCGTCTTGCGCCATGCGCGCACTCGGCATTTGCAAATAGCCCGGGCTACCGAAATCGTTGTAGATAGGCGGTGGCGATGACGGAAATAGTGGCAATGGCGCACTGGTGCCAGCCACTAGCTCACTGACACTTAGGCCGTTGGCAGGTTTGGTTTCTTCTTCGGCATATGTTGCGTTGGCAAATAGCGCGGCGGTGAGGGCCAGAGCATTCAAATACGGCTTCACTTTGCTTCCCCTACCTTGTGCGCAAATACCGCCAACAATTGCTCATTAAGATCGGCAAACGGCCCGTGTAACCAACTAGCTTTAAATGGAACAAAAAAGCGCTCACCCGGCAGCACCAAGCTATCGCTCAGGCCCTGCGTAATACTCACTTTCACCGGCTTTCCAGCGCGCGGAAAACGATAAATCATGTCTTCATCTGCACCCGGACGCCACAGCGGCGTGTCACGTAACTGCCGCAATGGCCCGCCCGCCGAGAAGTTCAATTTGGCGCGATGAATAGCACCCGCCACGTCCACGCGGTGCGTGACACCATTGGCTTCGATAACGTAATGCCTGCCGCGCAGGGCTAGATTGTGTCGCGGCGAAATAAGCAAACGCGCTGGATGCACCGCCGTTGGCACGCGGTCGGCCATGCGCCAGCCGCTCATGTCTCTCGCCAAGGCGTTTGCCGTTGCGGCCACGCCGTAATATTTCTCGCCCTGCCAATACGCGGCAAACGCTTCTAGATTTTTAACTACCGCATCACGCTGCTGGTTTAGCTCAGCTTCGCGGTCGGTGCTGTAAATCACACTATTAGCCCAGTCGATGTTCGGCTGCGCCAATAGCGATTGTAATAAGTCATTCAGCGTTGCGCCTTTAGGCACACTCGCTTGATATGTTTCTGGCAGTTTTACCGCTTGCGGCTCAGGCTGAACGGCGGCGCGGCGTATGGTTTCGAATGACCAGCGCGGCAGCAATGGCCCCAGCTGCTGCTCCGATTTCACCACGTTATTGTCGGCATCGAGCCAATACCAGTTGCTGTAGCGATGACCAGTGATTGGCGAGCGCACATCTTCTTTAACGATGGTTAATGCTGGCTCTGCGGCTTCGCTGCTTGCGGTATCAGCTTCGCTTACTGTGCTAGCTGGCTCTACTCGTTGCACTGGCTGCAAACATCCGGTCAATAAATAGTGTCCGGCCTGCAACTCACCCCAAGCACGCCAGCTCGACCGCCAGCACACCGGCTTTTCGGCATCGATGGCCGCTTGCGGCGCAGGCAATGCATCCACGAAAGCGGCGTCGGTACTAAAGCCGTCGGTGCCAATGAGGCGGCCTTGCTTAATGCTGACCAAACGGCCCTCAGAGCTAGCGTAGTAATCAACACCACCTTGCTGCTGCGCCAAAACAATGGTCGCGCGCGGGTTATCGGCAACGCGAATGTATTGCGCCGCATAGGGAAAATTGGTGAGCTCTTCTGCCGTTAGCCTGACATCAACAGGCTTGCTGAAAAGCGCTCTAAAAGTCTCAATGGCGGGGTCAAATTGCGCACTTGTCGCACAGCCAGCCAGCGATAACGCGGCAACACAGGCAAATCCAACAAGCTTATGCATAGCAACCCTGCTTATTTCGCTAAATCACGCGAAAAAAAGACCCCGTGCGGGGCCTTTTTTCTTCAAACACGAATCTTAAGGATTGGTGTTTGTAGTGGTGTTCGAATCGTTGTTGCTGTTTGCAACAGCTGCAGCAACACCAGCAACGGCGGCAACAGTGGCAACAGTAACAGCAACGCTAACGCCTGTAGCAACACCGGCAGCACCAGCACCAGCAGCAGCGCCAGCAGGAGCTGGGTTAGCAAACGATACGCCAGCCATAGCGCCCATGATTAAAACAGCAGCA
>NZ_CEYEMI010000039.1:7708-14111 GCF_982810325.1 Paraperlucidibaca sp. | reverse complement strand
ACGCCGCCTTGCTCGATAGCGCGTTTGAGTGCGAGAAAGTCGCTGCTCGACTGCGTCATATCAACATAAATGGGGTCTAGCTGAACCACGGTAGTAAGTGCTTGCACTTGATTGGCGGTGAGTAGTGCACCAGCGGTAACGCTGGATTTGCCACTACGGCCGCTGATAGGCGAAGTGATGCGTGTGTAATTCAACTCGATGCGGGCTTTATCGAGGGCGGCTTTAGCGAGTGCTACATCGGCCTGCGTTTGGGCGGCTGATGCTTGGGCATCGTCATTTTCTTGTTGGCTAACGGCCTTAATAGCCACTAAGCCTTCATAGCGTTTGGCGATCAATTTGGCCTGTTTGGCTAGGGCATTGGCCTTGGCTAGGGATGCGCTGGCGCTGGCATATGCGGCCTGATAAGTCGCTGGGTCTAATTCATAGAGCACGCTGCCGGCTTTAACTTCAGTGCCTTCGGCGTAGACACGGCGTTTAACGATGCCACCGACTTGCGGCCGCACTTCAGCAGTTTGAAAGGCTGTGACGCGGCCTGGCAATGTCGTAGTCAAGTCAATCGCTTGCGCCTTTAGCGTAATAATCCCCACTTCGGCGGGTGGCGGCGCACTGGCTGGCGCTTCTTGGCTGCCGCAGGCACTGAGTAAGCTTGATAACACCAGGGCGCTGGCTAAGTAAGGAAGACGCTGCATCATGACCTCGAGTTTATGACTGAAATAGCTCTGTCATAAATATAGATTGAATGTTCATTCTAAAATATGTCAGTCTTGACCTATAAGCAATAGCCTATGAGGCAAAAAGTGTCTGAACATACACCTGCATATAGTATGGATAAGGCGGCGTCTGCCGAAAAATCTGGCATCTGTTCTAGCGCAGATAGCCGCGCTAAATTACGCCGACAGCAAGTACTTGAGGCCGCTGAGCATTGTTTTCGTGCTTGTGGATTTCATGGTGCCAGTATCGCGAGCATTGCCAAAAAAGCGGGCATGAGCTCAGGCCATATTTATCATTATTTTGAAAATAAAGAGGCGATTATCGGCGCCAGTGTCGCGCATGAGGCCGGAATTACTGTTGCGCGTATGCAGGGTTTTGCTCGCAGCGACGATGTTTTGGCAACCTTAGTTGAGGAGGCTGAAGGCGCGTTAATGCGCAGCCTAGATCCGAGCAGCAATGCACTCATTATGGAAATTTTGTCTGAGGCAGGGCGCAATGCGCGCGTGGCTGAGCAGGTGCAAGCCGCCGATGTCTTAGTCAGTGAAGCTGTGCAGTGCTTGGTGCGGCGATCTTGGCAAGCTAAGCATCCAGGGCAGGTTTTGAGTGATGCGGTGGTGGTGGCGAAGGCGGAGATGTTGGGTGCGATGGTTGATGGCATTCGCATTCGCGCCATTCGCAACCCGAAAGTAAATCCTGAGGCTTTGCTAACACAGTTGCGCTCGGCCGTGCGTCATATCCTTGAGCAGGCCGATGGCAGTTAAAAGGCGCTATAAGCTAGCTAACTAGCGCCCAGTGATGCTATCAACGATAGAGTAAAGGCTCGGCCTTGCCCCAAAACACGCGATACGAAAATGCCGTGTAAGCCAGAATAACCGGCAATACAAACATCACGCCAAGTAAGACGACGCGCAATGCCTCAGGGTCTGATGCGGCGTCCCAAATGGTCATCTGGTCGATAATAATATAGGGGAACAAGCTATAGGCGAGGCCCCCTGAAGCGATGCAAAACAAGGTCACTACGCCAGTAAATGGCACCCAACTATAGCGCTCATTATCGTTACCAATGAGGCTAGCTAAGACACGATCAAGCATTAGTACTAAGGCTGTAGTAACTACGGGTATTGGCAGCAAGTAGTACAGGTTAGGCAGACTGAACCAGCGCTCGGCCATACGTGCGCTAACCAAGGGTGTGGCTAAGGAGATTGCGGCGATGCCGGCAGCCGTTAGCCACAAAGCTCCGCGAGCCCAATGCACGGCACGTTGGCGCAGCAGGCCTTCGGTTTTCAAAATCAGCCAGCAGGCGCCGAGCAGGGCATAGCCAGCGACAAAGCAGAGGCCAATAAAGGCGGAGAAGCCGTAGGCCATCCACGAATGGGCAAAATTGGTGAGGAAATGACCGAGCATAAAGCCCTGTGCCAAGCAGGCCATCAGCGAGCCGAGATAAAAGGCGGCATTCCATAAGGGTTGATGATTGGCACGGGCTTTAACGCGGAAATCGAAAGCAACGCCACGCAAAATCAGACCTAAGAGCAGCACTAAAACAGGGATATAAAGCTCGCCGAGGATGATGCCGTGCGCCGAGGGGAAGGCCACCAGTAATAGGCCGATGCCCAACACCAGCCAGGTTTCATTGGCATCCCAGAAGGGACCAATGCTGGCAATCATCATGTGTTTGTCGTCAATGTTGGCGCGCCGCAAGAGCACGCCAACACCGAGATCGAGGCCATCGAGCAGGCCGTAAAGCAACAGCGTAAAGCCCATTAAGCCGGCAAAAATCAGCGGCAGCATGTCATCGGGAATCCAAGGCAACATATTAGTGACCTCCAGTAGCGATGTTGTTGTCGACATGATCATCGCTGTGCTGCGCTTTCTGCGCTAGGTAAAACACTACCGAGACATAGGCCGCCATGAGGAAGGCATACATTAGCAAGTACATGGTTAGCGAGCCGAAAATCGTGGCGGCAGGGACGGCGCCAACGGCGTCTTTGGTGAGTAAGACGTTGGTGACGAGCCAGGGCTGGCGGCCCATTTCAGTGACATACCAGCCAGCGAGAGTTGCAACCCAGCCGGAGAAGGTCATGGCGACTAGGCCCTGTAAGGCTAAGCGCGGGTAGTTATCTTTACGGCGCCAGAGCAAAAATGCCCAGCCCCATGCCATGGCGAGCATGAGCATACCCATGCCGACCATGACGCGGAATGACCAAAAAACAGCGGCAACCGGTGCATGGCCAGCAGGGAATTCATCAAGGCCAGGCAGCTCGCCATCTAGCGAGTGCGTCAAAATTAAGCTGGCGCCGTAGGGCACGCCAATCGCGTAATCGTTACGTTTTTCAGCCTCATTGGGCATGGCAAATAGTAGTAGTGGCACCGAGGCTTCGCGTGTCCATACGGCTTCAATGGCAGCAATTTTCGCGGGCTGATGTTCCAGTGTATTGATGCCGTGGGCATCGCCGACCATGATTTGCACTGGGATGAGCATGGCGGCTAAGACTACGCCGGTGCGCAAAGCCATGCGCACATCTGAGCCATGGTCGCCGCGTAGCCAGCGATAAGCTGAGACACCAGCAATCAAAAAGGAGGTAGTTAGACCGCTTGCGATTAGCATATGTGTGAGGCGGTAGGGCATAGATGGATTAAAGATGACTTCCATCCAGCTAATGACATGCGCGCGGCCGTCGATCATCTCGAAACCCGTGGGTGTTTGCATCCACGAGTTCAGGGCTAAAATCCAAAACGCCGAGATGCTAGTGCCGATGGCGACTAGTAAGCAGGCCATGGTGTGTATGCTTTCAGACACGCGGCCGCGACCAAACAACATGATGCCGAGGAAGCCGGCTTCGAGAAAAAACGCGGTTAATACTTCGTAGGCGAGTAATGGTCCGGCGATATTGCCGACCGTATTCATATAGCCCGGCCAGTTGGTGCCGAACTGGAATGACATGGTGATGCCGGTGACCACGCCGATGGCGAAGGTAAGCGCGAAAATTTTCAGCCAGAAGCGATAAACGAGGAGCCAGCCATCGTCGCCAGTGACATGGTGGCGGATCTTGAAGAACACCATGAGCCAGGCTAAGCCCATGCTGATGGTTGGGAATAGGATGTGGAAGCTGATGTTGGCGGCGAATTGGATGCGCGAAAGCATCAAGGCGTCGAGTAAGGCAGGATCGGTCACTAGCGTACCCTCGTTATCAATTAATCAGACTTTAAACTATAAAATCACAAAGTATTGTGACTTGGCGCAGAAAAATTAGCGTTGGCGAGGACTATACGCCGTGTTTAACCAATCTGACGGCACTGACCATTGAGTCTGATATAAACGCGTGCCTCGTAAGCGCGGTTGGTCGAAATTTGCACTAACGGTGCCGTGCTTTTGGCGGCTATCGGCCATTTTTGGCAGCTCGTGGTCTATACACCAGTGGCCGCGTAACGCCTCTGGGTTGCCCTGCGTAGGGTCGGCCACAGCCCATTGCTTATCGCTGGCGGCAAATAGTCGGCCTTTGAGCCAGCACATGCGGGCTATCTCATCATTGCCTAAGGGCTGCTCTGCGGTTGCTACTAAATGCGCGTTAATGATCTCGCGAGCGATGGCCTTTTGGCTTATCTGCAGCTGATGCTGGCATAAATGGTCACGCTTGATATCGAGGCGATCATGCAGACCTGGGCCTAGCCATTGCTGATCGAGATTGGTTTCGGGGCGGCCTAAATAGAATTTTACCGCGAGCTCCCAATGCGTCAGCGTGCCATCGCGTTTGTTGCGTACGAGATAGTCGAGCTCGCCCAGCGTAATGCCATCTTCACGTATCGGTAAATTGGCGGCGACTAGCGCATAGCGCGGGTTATCGGGGTGCGCCAGCCAAAAGCTCAGCAGACGCTCGAGGTAGCAACCAAGACGGTAGTCGCGACTATTTTCGCTATGCGCAATGAGTGCTGCGGGTTCGCGATCTAGCTTCTGCAGTAGCGGCATGGTTTCAGTTAAAAGTTCGCTGAAAAATGCGTTATCTGGCCAATATACGTTGGAAAATCCAGCTGTGTCGCCTAATGGTGTTAGCAGCGGCGGCGTGCCAATCAGCCATGCTAAATCGCGCACAGCGGGTTGCGTAAAGGCTTGCCAGAAGTCGCTCATAAGCGCGCTATTAATGCTTTGGCGGGCGTGTGATGGCGCTGTTGCCATAAGCTTGTCGCCATGATCATCGCGTTTTCTGGCGTGTCGCTGAGTGCCAAAGTGCGCAAGGTTAGCGCCACCGTGCCGATAATCGCCATTTCGCCGTATTCGTGCGCTTGTTCGCCGTGCCACACGCGCAGCATCACGTCATCGCTTAGCAGTTCTTCAGGGCTATGGCGCTGATCAAAAATCATCGGCCAGTCTTCGTCTACAGGCTCGCCACTAACCACGCGTTTGGCTAAGCAAGTGCCGTCAGGATTGCGCTCGATTTCGCCGCCTTCGCCTTTAATCACGCAGCTATTGGCATAGCCCAAGAGCAGTGCCGCACGTTGATGCGATTCTCGGTAAGCAGGATGAAAGATGGCCTGCATCACCGCTGGCGCTTGCGTGGGATTGAGCAAGCGAGTCAGCGTGTGCACTGGTGAGCGAAGGCCGAGCAGGCTGCGCAGCTGAATCATGTCATCGAGCACGGGCTCAAGCTCACGCACGGGCAGATAAGCAAAGCCATTGTTGGCAATGGCTGCACTAGCCTCAGCCCAGCTTTGGCAAACCGCTAAATCTAAGCTCGGCAACACGGCCTCAGTGTAAAGACGATTACTGGTATGGCCGCTGGCACCGTGCATAAAAATGCGTACGCCATGCTGGCAGAGTAGTTTTACCGCGAGCAAAAACCACGGGTAATGTTTGCGTTTGCCAGCATAGGATGACCAGTCCAAATCCACTGCTATGGCTGGTAAGCCTGCGTCTTTCAGAGCTTCATCGCGGCGCTTTTCAATGGCTATTTTCGCCGCCATGACAAAGCCAGCCAGTTCTTCAGGGCTTTCTTCTTTCACCCGCAGCAGCATCAAAAATGCGCCTAGCTGCACTGGCTCAACTTCCCCGGCAACAATCATCGCCATGGCATCACGCGCCTCATCTAGCGAGAGTGAGCGGCTGGAGCTTTTACCTTTACCCAAGATGCGTACGTATTGGGCAAATGGGTGTTCGGCGTTTAGGTATTGATTGCGCATAATTAAAAACAGTTCGGTGGTTTTGGTAGGCCCGCGCATATGGCAACCCAGCGCATGGGCGTGTCGGGAAATAGCTGCATGAGCGCGATGCTATTGCCCACGTGTGGTGCTTCTTGGCTTAAAAACTTCACAAAGACGCGTGTGGTTGGCATGCGCTGGAAGCGTTGGTAAAAGTCGCGAGCGGCGTTGAGTACAGCGAGATGGTCGGCGCTCAAGCTTGCGCTTTTATTTGGTTCATTTGTGCTTTTGTGAGTGACACCGATGCTTGGAATGCATGCCGCGATGGCCTCTGCCATTTCCGGCGTCCATTCGCTAGGTTGGCGCAAAAAGCCTTCAGGGTCGAATTGCTCTGGATGGCCTAGGCGGCTATCGAGCGCGGTGACATCCCAGAACAGACTCATGACCAACTCAGGCTGCGTTGGTGTTGCGCCAGTAAATTTAGCCAGTCACTGTGGCTAAGGCGCGGGATGTGCGCCGGCCATTGGGCGTTTAGGCCTCGACTGCGCACGGCGTCATCGAG
>NZ_CEYEMI010000039.1:0-7608 GCF_982810325.1 Paraperlucidibaca sp. | reverse complement strand
GCTCATGAAAAGGCACTCATAAAAATGTACTCATGAGCAAACCTCCATAAAAGGCCGTTCATAAACGAATCACCTGATCATGCGCGGCAATTAAGCTAGCAATGGCTTCTGGCTCCAACCATTGCACATCAACACGGCTAGAGTTGGCATCGATATGCAGGCGCTGAGCATCTGCGCGGTCGGCATAAATCGCCTCCACATCAAACAAAGGCAAAGCATCTAGCTGAGCGCTTAGGCTGCGGCGATCAATCAATGCCGCCTCTTGGTCAGGGAGTAATTGCAGCAGCCCATGACCTTGAAATAACAAACTCACTTGCGCACCAAAACTGGCGGCGACCAGCAATGCATCGAGTAAGGTTTGTGCGCGTTGGCTGGCGTAAGGGTCGCTGGCGGCGATATATAAAATACGCATGATTAAGCCGGACCAGGGAAAGTTACGAGGTGTTGGCTTTGCAGCTGCGCCTCAGCGAGTTGGCCTAAGCCACTGATAACAAAGCCATCGGCAATGCTGCTGTGCGGCTGTTCCCAGCTGCTGGCGTTGGCATCATCGAGCACGCCGTAATGCAGCGCTGCCGAAACGCAGAGCACAAGGTCGAGGTCGGCGCGTTGCTGAAGTGTTTGCCAGCGTTGGCAAAGGCTAGGGAAGTCACGCGGCGGTGTGCTCAGGGCTTGGCCATGAAGCACGCCGGCATCGGCAAAAAACACGCGCACGATGTGATGGCCGGCTGCTAGAGCGGCTTCAACAAATTGCCACGCATGGTGGGCAGTTTCGCTGTCGGGAGCGGCAGTAATGAGTAAACTCAAGCGCATAACGATCACATCGCATCATCAAGCAGGCCCATAGCATACCCGATTGCGCGTGCGGCTGAGGCGTGTTGCTTTAGAATGCCGAACTAACTTTTACACATACGCCGGCAAAGATGCTTTTTGGCGCGTTATAAAAATAACCGTTTTAAGCTTGAGCAATAGGAGCGAGGCATGAGCGCAGAAGTATTGATTGGCCAAGGTGAGCAGCGCTGCAGCGTGCTAACAAAATACGCCAACCGTCATGGCTTGGTGGCTGGCGCAACAGGCACAGGTAAAACCGTCACTTTGCAGATTTTAGCGGAAGGCTTTTCAGACCTTGGCGTGCCGGTGTTTCTCGCTGATATCAAAGGCGATGTCGCAGGTCTTTCGCAGGCAGGCGATGCGAGCAATGCAAAATTGGCAGAGCGTGCCGCAAAAACCGGCATGAATGGCTTCCAAACGCAGGCGTATCCGGTTGTGTTTTGGGATGTCTTTGGCGAGCAAGGCCATCCAGTGCGTGCCACGGTGTCAGATTTGGGCCCGCTATTATTGGCGCGCATGTTAGAGCTCAATGACACTCAAGAAGGTGTGCTCAGCGTGCTGTTTCGCTATGCCGATGATAATCAGCTACTCCTTCTCGACCTCAAAGATTTACGCTCGTTATTGCAGCTAGCCAGTGATTCACCAGATGCTATCGGTTCGACCTACGGCAGCATCAGTAAAGCCAGTGTGGGTGTGATTCAGCGAGCATTGCTTAACCTAGAGCAGCAAGGCGCCGATGCATTTTTTGGTGAGCCAGCGCTCACGCTTAGCGACTTCATGCGCACCACGTTCGATGGCCGTGGCCACATTAATGTGCTGGCGGCGAATAAGTTGTTTATGCAGCCGCGCTTGTATTCGACATTTTTGCTATGGCTGCTGTCAGAGCTGTTTGAGGCATTACCTGAGCGTGGCGATGCCGAATTGCCGTTGTTGGTGTTCTTTTTTGATGAAGCACATTTGCTCTTTAAGGACGCGCCGAAAGCCTTACTCGATAAAATTGAGCAAGTGGTGCGCTTGATTCGCTCGAAAGGCATTGGCATTTATTTCATCACGCAAAATCCTTTGGATTTACCAGATGCCGTCTTGGGCCAGCTGGGTAATCGTGTGCAACATGCGCTACGCGCATTCACGCCACGAGATCAAAAGGCGGTGCGCGCCGCGGCTGAAACTTTCCGTGCCAATGCGGGTGTCGACGTTGCTGAGGCTATTGTTGCTTTAGGTGTTGGCGAAGCACTCGTGTCATGCCTAGGCGAGGGCGGCATTCCGATGCCGGTGGAGCGCGCTAAAGTACGCCCACCACGCTCGCGCATGGGCACTATCACGCCAGAAGAACGTGCGCTGAGTATGCAGCGCTCGCCATTTGCTGGACGCTATGAGCAGGCTTTAGATCGCGAATCGGCTTATGAAATACTGACGAAAAAGGCTCAAGATGCCGAGGTGTCGGCACGTGCAGATGCTGAAGCTGCGGCACAAGCAAAGGCAGATACTGCGAATGCCAAGGCGCAAGCAGCTGCTGAAAAAGCCGCTAACAAGCGTCCTGTACGCGAGCCCGATAGCTTCTGGGAAAGTGCAGCCAAAAGCGCCGCGCGTGCGGCTAGCTCTACCATTGGCCGTAAGGTTGGCAATGAGTTATTGCGTGGATTATTGGGCTCATTTACGAAGTCCCGCTAGGGCTGTTTGATAGCGGTTTTTAGCGGCGCTCAAACTCACGCTTTAGAACGCAAAAAAGTTAACTAAGAGAGGCTTATGGATATTGTGTCGTTGGCGTTAGGAAGCGCTATTGGTTTGGTGTTGGCAAGCATCTTGTGGTGGTTGCTTGGCCGTGGTCATCGCCGCGAATGGGCATTGCAACAAGCTCACGCCGTGCAGCGTGAGCAAGGTTTGCAGGCTCGCCTGAGTGCTAGTGAGCAGGCACTAGCTACATCTGAAGCCGTTGCTAAAGATAGTCAGGCGCAACACATTACGCTGCGTGAGCAAGTTGCCGCGCTCACGCAAACACTGGCCTCTGAGCGCCAAGCGCATGCTCAGCAGCTGGCGGCTGAGCGCGAAACCAAAGCCGAGCAAGTTGCCTTCGAGCGTGAATCTAAAGATCAGCAACTCGCCGCCGAGCGTCGCCAAGGCGAAGAGCGATTGGCGACTGAGCGTCAAATCAGTCAAGAAAAGCTCGCCTTGCTAGATGAGGCGAAAAACTCTTTACGCCAGCAATTTGAAATACTGGCGCAAAGCATTTTGGAAGAAAAATCGAAACGCTTTAGCGAGCAAAATCAGCAGGCTTTGGGGCAGATGCTGGAGCCATTAAAGACGCGCTTAAATGAGTTTCAAACTCGCGTCGATGCGGTACACAGCGACGATACCAAGCAGCGTTCGGCGCTAACGGAAAGCTTGCGCACGCTGATGAACTTAAACCAAGAGCTCAGCCAACGCGCCAACCAACTGACCAATGCCTTAACCAGCCAAAATAAAACCCAAGGTGATTGGGGCGAAATGGTCTTGGAGCAAGTGCTGCAAAGCTCAGGCCTAATTAAAGGCCAGCAATATGAAGTGCAAATCAGCCATACCCGCGAAGACGGCACGCGCGCTCAGCCCGATGTCATCATTAATCTGCCAGATAATAAGCACCTAATCATCGATGCGAAGATGTCACTAAACGCCTATATGGACTATGCCAATGCGAGCGATGACGCCACTCGCGAGGCAGCCCTGAAGCGGCATTTAGACTCTATCCGTGCGCATATTAAAGGCTTATCTGAGCGTAATTATCAGGATATTTTCCCGACCAATTCACCAGATTTTGTGCTGATGTTTGTGCCCATTGAGCCTGCGTTTTTGTTGGCAACAACCAGTGATGCCGCACTCTGGCAGGATGCTTGGAAGCGCAATATTTTACTGGTCAGCCCAAATACGCTGCTCTTTGTTATGCGTATGGTTGCGCATGTTTGGCAGCAGGAAAACCAAACCCGTAACGCCCAAGAAATCGCTAATCGCGGTAAGGATCTGTATGAGAAATTCGTTGGCTTTAGCGAAAACTTAGCTAAGGTTGGCGAGCGTATTACGCAGGCACAAGTGGCATACGATAGCGCTTTTAAGCAGCTAAAAACCGGCAGCGGCAACCTAGTAGGTCAGGCCGAAAAGCTGCGTAAATTAGGCATTACCACGCCGAAGAAAAAGCTCAGCCAAACCTTGCTTGATGAGTCTGATATCGACGATGCTGACCGCGATATAACGAATGGCGACACCACTAACGAGCCCACTGAATGACCGCACTAGCGCGCACACCATTACTAGTATTTATGCTCGGCAGCTTGACGGCGTTCGCGCCCATGTCCATCGATATGTATCTGCCGGCGCTGCCCGATTTACAGAAGTCTTTGATGACCGATCCGGCGCATTTGCAGCTCACGCTGGCGTCATTTTTTGCCGCCTTTGCTATTGGCCAGTTATTTTATGGCCCATTGGCCGATCGTTTTGGTCGTAAACCACCGCTGTATTTCGGTATCGGTCTATTTGCGATTACTTCACTAGCTTGCATGTGGGTGACGACGGTTGAGACTTTAATTGCCCTACGTTTTGTGCAGGCGTTAGGGGCTTGTGCCGGCGTAGTGATTGCTCGTGCCGTGGTACGTGACAGCTTCGAAGGCGCTGAGGCCTCGCGAATGTATGCCGCGATGATGCTGGTGATGGGTGTGGCGCCAATGGTCGCACCGATGCTCGGCGGGCAGCTTTTAGTCTGGTTTGGCTGGCATAGCATCTTTGGCATGCTCGCGCTCTATGGCAGCTTAGTGCTGTGGCTGCTACATAAAAAGCTGCCCGAAACTCTGGCGGTAGCTGATCGCCAACCCTTACGCCTTGGCCTTAGCTTAAGAGCCTATGGCTCATTATTAGCCTCACATCAATTCCGTGGTTTCGCGCTCACCAGCAGCGTTAGCATGGCCGGCCTTTATGCCTTTATTGCCGCCTCGCCATTCGTTTTCATGGTCTATTTCGGCCTCGATGCTCAGCAGTTTGGCCTGCTATTTGGCGCCAATGCTTTCTGCTTAATCATGGCGACTCAGGTCAATAGCCGCATTCTCGACATTTGGTCACCGCGCACTGTGTTGCAGCGCAGCCTATTGCTGCAAATGTTTGCTGGGGCTTGCTTTGGGTTGCTGGCCTATACGGGCTGGGGTGGCTTCTGGGCTCTGATCGCGC
Organism: Paraperlucidibaca sp.; assembly: GCF_982810325.1. Taxonomy (NCBI): domain Bacteria; kingdom Pseudomonadati; phylum Pseudomonadota; class Gammaproteobacteria; order Moraxellales; family Moraxellaceae; genus Paraperlucidibaca; species Paraperlucidibaca sp. The sequence goes on along the minus strand of NZ_CEYEMI010000039.1, from coordinate 2,592 downwards.
CGTTAGCCATCTACACCGCCTGCTTGGGCTTTGTTTTGCCAAATGCCACGATCTTGGCGCTAGAGCCATTTAAGTTGCAGGCGGGCACAGCATCGGCACTTTACGGCACTATCGGCAGTGTTTCCGGTGCAGTTGCAGCTAGTGTGGTCAGTGCCTTACAGGGTCATAATGCCGCGGTATTGGGCATGGTGATTGCAGTCTGCGGCATCGTAGCTTGCGTTCGCAGTCGGTTTTTACCGCACGGCATCGAGCAGGCGACCACGGTCACTTAACTCGGCAAAAGCTTCGGCTATTTCGCGGCTGGCCTCAACGGCAGCGCGCCAAGCTACTAGGCGATCAGCATCACGGCCATTGTAGGTTTTGAAGTCATTACGGCTGGGAATGGCCTGGCCTGGTAATTTGGCAATCAACTCTGGCGAAGGTGATAGTAGTAAAAGGCGGTCTGCCTGTGTTGGCAGACGTGAAGCTATGCCTTTATCGAACCAACCCGGCACCAAGCGCGACTCATAATGCGGAACAAATAAAATCGGTGCCTGACCAGGCTCTGCCGGAGTTAAAGGCATATCCATATGGTAATCGACGATGCCACCATCGATATGAGCGCCTTTGGGTGCGCCAGCAATATCTCGTACCGAGCGCATAAGTAGAGGAATCGTGCCGCTAGCCAGTGTGGCTTCTGCAAGGTTTTCCGCAGTAAGCGCGACCGAATGCGTGGTGAAGGCATCGCGGTCTAGCAGTGGCGAGGGAGCATCGCCACTATGAAACACGCAGCGCTCCATATGCCGAGCAAGCTTGTCGCGGCCGCGATAATTCGCCAGAAATGCCTGCCCTAAACCAATCGCCTGCAACCAAGCTTTCGGATGTGCGCTTAAGCCTTTGCAACGCGCGGTGATCAAATGCAAATGCAACTTGGGATGTGCAATGAGCTGATCCAACTCATCCGTCTGCAACACGCTATCTAAGATTTGCCGAACCTGCCGTGACACTTCAGCGGCATCTGGCTTGCTCGCGTAATGCTGTGCGCTATAGGCCGCAACTAAACGATCAAGCGCAGCAGCAGGGTCCTGGTGTGCCGCAGCGACTAAGCGAAAGGCACCAATCGACGAGCCGAACACGGGTAAACGCTCGCGGCGATGAGCTAGCCAAGGACCAAACAAGTAGTCATCCAGGTGTTTTAAGATGAGAAACTTAGGCCCACCAGCCGGTGCGCCAAGTGCCGCGACTTGGTTGGCATCGAAGCCATTCGCCTCGATATGCGCGCGAGCTAAAGCGCCGGCGCGCAAAACAAACGGGATCGATGCCATGCGCTATGAACTCAGCTTAGGCAAGAGCAGCTAAGGCCGCGTCATAGTTAGGTTCATCGCCAATTTCAGGCACCAATTCGCTGTGCAACACGCGGTTGTTCTCATCCAGAACTACCACGGCGCGCGCAGCCAAACCTTTCAGTGGGCCATCGGCAATAGCCACGCCATAGTCGGCGAGAAAGTTAGCACCACGCAGTGTTGATAAGTTCACCACGGCATCTAGGCCTTCAGCGCCGCAGAAGCGAGCTTGAGCAAATGGCAGGTCGGCAGAAATGCAGAGCACCACGGTATTGCTGAGGGCGGCGACTTTGCTATTGAACTGACGCACTGAAGTTGCGCACGTTGGTGTGTCGACACTGGGGAATATGTTTAGCACTTTACGTTTGCCGGCAAAGCCAGCAAGGCCGACATCAGATAAGTCGCCTTTGACTAGCGAGAAATCGGGCGCTGTTTGGCCGTTGGTAGGTAGATTGCCGCTGACGCTGACAGGGTTGCCATGCAAGGTGACCGTGGCCATGTGTGACTCCAAAGCAGTAAACGAGGGGCTTAAGAGTAAAGCAAAAGGCGGAGTGTTTGGGCAGTGATTATCGATGACAAAGTGCTTTTATATGCGGGAGTATTTGACGACTAGGTCGCAAACTTAACTGCCTGCGAGATATTCAATAAGCCACTAAGCTCATGGCGCCGGCTAAACGGCAGAATGTCTTGCAGGGTTTGCTTGTTTAGCTCGGCTGTAAAGGCATCACGCGCGCGCATCAACATGCCGGGCAATAAGCAGGCCGGTGTAATCACGCACTGATTGTTTTCGCGCAAACACTCCACCAAACCATCCTCAGGCTCCATATGCTGCACGACGTCGCCAATAAGTATTTCATTGGGCGCTTTCGCTAGGCGAATACCGCCACCGGCACCGCGCACTGACACCACGTAGTTATGCGCTACTAAGCGGCTCACCACTTTCATCAAATGGTTGCGTGAAACTTGGTAGGCCTCAGCAATTTCTTGAATAGTCGAGAGCTGTTCCGGCGACTTCAGGCCAAGAAAAATGAGCGTACGCAGTGCGAAGTCGGCGTGCTGGGTAAGACGCATACAGTAACCATTAGCTAGAGCTGGACTAGCCAGTATAGCGGTGACCTTGGTTCAGGTCGCCAGCTAGCTAATGCGTGAATAGTTTCCTGCATCATCAGCCAGAAACAAAAAACGCCCCGAAGGGCGTTTAAGTATTACGAATTTGGCGGAAGCGGTGAGATTCGAACTCACGAACCCTTTCGGGTCGCCGGTTTTCAAG
>NZ_CEYEMI010000038.1:0-15874 GCF_982810325.1 Paraperlucidibaca sp. | reverse complement strand
AAACCCGCATCGCACAAGGCTTTGCAGGTTTTAATGTTTGGTGGGCGATACTGGGATCGAACCAGTGACCCCTACCGTGTGAAGGTAGTGCTCTCCCCCTGAGCTAATCGCCCGCCGCGTACGGCGTGCGGGCATTCTAGTACAAAATAGTCTAGATGCAAGACGCCGAACGAGGGTTATTGCTATTTAATTAGCAAATCTTCTAGGCGCTTACCTTCAGCTAACAGTGCAGCAATCCATAGCGGCTGACGACCACGGCCTGTCCATGTTTGCGAAGCATCATTGGGGTTGCGGTATTTAGGAGCAACCGGCGTCTTCACTTTGCTTGGCTTAGCGGCGCCAGCTTCTGGGAAGAGCTCATTCAAGGAAACACCAGCATCGCGTGCTAGCTTTTCCATATCTGCCATTAATGACTTACGAGCCAAAGCCTTTTTGCGCGTAATTTCCTTTTGCGCTTGAGCAATTAAATCATCCAGTTGATTTACTGTTAAATGGGAGACATCAATCATTTGTTAAACCTAAGGTTAGTTGAGACACGTGCTTTATAGTTTCATTTTAAATAAAATTCAAGCTTTATCTACATAATGTTAGTTAACTATGGATTTGGTAGAGCTATGAGTCATTATATGCGGGGGCACTCTAATGCTAGATAACTATTGCTTGGCGATGAAGTTTTTTAAAGCAGTATTTTGACTGAGTATGAGGATTTTTAGGTGTATTTATGGGTGTACTGAAATTGAGAGTAGTGTGTGACGAGCAGTCTTAAATACCTCGGGGGCTATAGCCCAGCGCTGCGCCAGCAGGTGCAGCAGCTTATCGATGATGGTCAGCTCGGCGCGTGGCTGGCGAAGCGCTATCCGGATGCGCCGGCGCACGCCATCCAAAACGATGGCGCGTTGTATGACTACACGCAGCGGCTAAAGCAGCAGCATATGCGCAGCAGTGTGGCGGTGACTAAGGTGTTTTACGATGCGCGGTTACATGTCATCGATAACGCGCTGGGGCAGCATCGATTTGTGAGTCGGGTGCAGGGCAGCAAGCTCAAACGCAAGAATGAGATCAAGGTGTCGGCGTTGCTGAAAACGCTGCCGGAGCCGTTGCTGCGCATGGTGGTGGTGCATGAGCTCGCGCATTTACGCGAGAAGGAGCACAACAAGGCATTTTACCAACTCTGCCAGCATATGGAGCCGGACTATCATCAGCTAGAGTTAGATTTGAGGTTGTTTTTGACGCTGAAGGGTTAGAAGCGCTTACCTCCAAAGCAACAGAGGCAAGCGTTTCTCACGTTTTAGGCTTTTACCGACTCGCCCAAAAACGCCATCAGCTCATCCAAAGCAATATCGCGAGACTCAGCGTCGCGGCGGCCTTTGTATTCAATCGTGCCAGCATCCAAACCTTTCTCGCCCATCACCAATCGGTGTGGGATGCCGATCAGCTCCATGTCGGAAAACTTCACGCCAGGGCGCTCATTGCGATCATCCAGCAAGACATCGTAACCAGCGGCCTTTAGCTGCTCGTAAAGTGCAGTAGCTTCTGTCTGGATGCGCTGCGATTTCTGCCAGTTCATCGGCACCAAAGCGATCTGATACGGCGCAATAGCATCTGGCCAAATGATGCCTTTGTCGTCGTAGTTCTGCTCAATGGCCGAGGCCACGGCGCGGGTAACGCCGATGCCGTAACAGCCCATGGTCATCACTTGTGGCTTGCCGCCTTCGCCGAGCACGCTTGCGCCCAATGCCGCTGAGTACTTCTGACCGAGCTGGAAAATATGCCCAACTTCGATGCCGCGTTTGATCGCCAGCGTGCCCTTGCCACAAGGCGATGGGTCGCCAGCCACTACATTGCGAATATCAGCCACGATGGGCTCGGGCAAGTCGCGGTCAAAATTCACGCCGTTCAAATGCTCGCCCACGCGGTTAGCGCCGCAGATAAAATCGCTCATTGCCGCCGCCGTGCGGTCAGCAATCACCGTCACATCTGCGCTTACACCAACAGGTCCGATGAATCCGGGCACGCAGCTGAGCGCCGCTTGAATCTCTTCGCTAGTGGCCAAGCGCATATCTTTTAAGCCATCGAGCTTGCTGGCTTTGATCTCGTTTAATTCATGATCAGCGCGCAGTAAAAGTAAGAAGAAACGCTGGCCGGGCAGGGCTTTGGGGTTGGCTTTCAGCGTGTCGGCATCGACAGGCACTGGCGCGACAACTGCCACTGATTTAACCACCTGTGTCAGCGTCACATTCAGCAATTCAGCGACTTCCGCACACAGCGTTTGCGTTGGCGTCGCGACCGCTTGCATCGCCATCGTTGCCGCAGCTCGTGGGCTAGATGGCGCCAGCGCTTCGGCCATTTCCACGTTGGCGGCGTAATCGGAAGTGTCGGAAAAAGCGATGTCATCTTCGCCGCTGTCGGCGAGCACATGGAATTCATGCGAGCCGGTGCCGCCAATAGAGCCAGTGTCGGCCTGCACAGGGCGGAAATTTAAGCCCAATCGCGTGAAGATGCGGCAATAAGTATCAAACATGACCTGATAGGTTTGCTCTAACGAGGCATGGTCAATGTGAAACGAGTAGGCATCTTTCATGATGAATTCGCGTGAGCGCATAACGCCAAAACGTGGGCGAATCTCATCACGAAATTTGGTTTGCACTTGGTAGAAATTCACCGGCAATTGTTTGTAGCTTTGCAGCTCATTGCGCGCGAGATCGGTGATTACTTCCTCGTGCGTAGGGCCGAGCACGAAAGGGCGGCCGTGGCGATCGCTAAAGCGTAAAAGCTCAGGGCCATATTGTACGGCGCGGCCAGTTTCTTCCCATAGTTCAATGGGTTGTGTCACTGGCATAAGTACTTCCAGCGCACCGGCACGGTCCATTTCTTCGCGGATGATGCGCTCAACTTTTTTCAGCACGCGGTTGCCCAGCGGCAGCCAGTTGTACAAGCCGCTGGCGAGCTTGCGAATCATGCCGGCGCGGAGCATGAGCTGATGCGAAATCACCTCAGCATCGGCAGGGGTTTCGCGGAGGGTGGCAAGCAAGGTTTGACTGGCGCGCATGGCTGAGTTCTCAATAAGCAGATGTATATAGCCGCGTAGTTTACGAATTGCGGGCGCAACTATCTACGAGAATGAGCCCAGCTTATGGCAAACTGCGGGAGGTTTTTTTGAGATGCATGCTATGAAGATGACTGCGGCCGAGGTCGATCAGTTTATTTGCGCCGGTTTGCCGGCCTACGCCGAGTCGGGTTGCCTAGTGGAAACGGTCACTGCCGAGAGCACCACAGTGCGCCTCGCTTACCGCGATGATCAGCTGCGCCCCGGTGGTAGTTTGTCTGGCCCGACCATGATGGCTCTGGCCGATACCGCCATGTATGCGATTATTTTAGCCACGCTGGGCCCAATAGGCTTGGCGGTGACGCAAAATCTCAATATCAATTTCCTGCAAAAACCACAGCCTGCCGACTTACTCGCCGAAGCGCGGTTTTTACGCTTAGGCCGTCGCTCGGCGGTCATTGATGTACACATTCGCTCCAGCCTAGATAACAGCCTGGTGGCTCAGGCCACCGGCACCTACGCCATCCCTTTTTCGCGCACAGCAGAGGCCAGTATTACCGATGCCTCCAGCGCCGCAGCAACAGGAGAAGGCATATGATGAAGCCATTATTACTAAGTCAGCTCTACAGCCCCACGCGGCTGAAAAATCTGCCATTTCGCAATACAAAACGCCTAAAGCCGATGACCGATTTCCTCGGTCAAGAACGTGCGCGCGAATCGGTCGAGATGGCCGTGGCCATGCCACACGACGGCTATAACTTATTTGCTATCGGCAGCAATGGCCTTGGCAAACGCACCATGATTCGCCGCTATTTAGATGGTCTGGCGAAGTCGATGCCAGCGCCTAGCGACTGGATTTACGTCAATAACTTCCTCGATCCACGTTACCCCGAGGCCATTGAACTGCCAGCGGGCATGGGCAAAAGTTTTCGCGCCGATATGCATAAGCTTTGGCGCCAGCTCGCTGACCGCATCCTCAATGCCTTCGAGGGCGATCGTTACCAAGAGCGCCGCGATAGCCTAAAGCTGCAGATCACCCGCGCTCAGCAAGATGCACTCGCGCAGCTCACGCGCATCGGCGAGAAGCAGGGCGTTAAGCTGATTTTGCGCACGCCCGGCGGCTATGGTTTTTCGCCGATGGATGCCGCTGGCGAGGCGATGACTGAAGACGCTCACAGCAAGCTTTCTGGCGAGCAGCGTGCGCGCATTAAAGTGTCCATCACCGAGATGGAAAAACGCTTAGGTAAAGTTGCACGCAAGCTGGATCAGGCCGAAGAGCGTCATCGCGAGCAAATCGACAAGCTCAACGATGAAGTCGCGCGCGCGGTGCTGGAGCCTTTACTGGCGAAATTGCAGCAGCGCTACGCTGAGCATCCGCGCCTGTTGGATTATTTGAAAACCTATAAGGCCGACCTGCTCAGCCATCTTGAGCTGGTGTTAAACGCCGAAGAAAACCAAGACGCGACGGTGTCGGTGGGGCAGGCTGGTGAGCAGCTGCCGCCGGTGCGCTACCAAGTAAATGCCGTGGTTAGTAACGACCCAAAAGCCGGTGCGCCGGTGATTTACGAAGACTTGCCAACGCACTACAACTTGCTCGGTCATGTTGAGCAAGTCACTTATATGGGCACGGTCGCCACCGACTTCACGCTGATTCGCCCGGGCGCATTGCACATGGCCAATGGCGGCTTTCTATTAATAGAAGCCGAGCAAGTGCTGGAACATCCATACGCTTGGCAGAGCTTGAAACGCTCATTGCGTGCGAAAAATCTTAAGCTGTCGTCGCTAGAGCAGATGCTCACGCTCACCGGTACGGTGTCGCTGGAGCCGGATCCAATTTCACTGAATTTAAAGCTGGTGCTTTTGGGCGATCGTGAGACATTTTATCTGCTGCAAGAGTTCGATCCTGAGCTAGAAACTGTGTTCAAAATGCGCGCCGACTTTGAGTCGGAAATGCCGCGTACACCGGAAAGCGAACTGGCTTACGCACATTTCCTTGCCGATATCGCTAATCGAGAAAGTCTGCTGCCGCTAGATCGTTCTGGCGTGGCGCGTTTGATCGAGGAGAGCGCTCGTACTGCTGATGATCAAAACCTGCTTTCGCTGCATGCACGCGGCGTAGCTGATTTATTGCGCGAATCGAACTATTGGGCGATGCAGGCTAAGGCCGAGATCATCGCCAGCGAGCACATCACTCATGCTCTGCAAGGCCGCGAGCGCCGCCACGATCGTATTCGCCGCCTGTATTTAGAAGAAATTGAGATGGGCAGCCAGCTCTTTAGCTGCTCCGGATCGGTCATTGGTCAGGTCAACGGCCTCACGGTGGTCAGCTATGGCGATGCCAGCTTTGGCCTGCCATCGCGCATCTCGGTTACCGCGCATTATGGCAATGGCGAGATCACCGACATTGAGCGTGATGTTGAGCTGGGTGGTGCCATCCACTCCAAAGGCGTGATGATTCTCACCAGCTATTTAAAGGCACGATTCGGTGCTGAGCATCCGCTACGTTTTGCCGCCAATATTGCCTTCGAGCAATCGTATTCTGGTGTCGATGGTGATAGTGCCTCACTGGGCGAGCTCTGCGGCTTGCTCTCTGCCGTTGCACGCTTGCCAGTGAAACAGTCGTTTGGCATTACCGGCTCGGTGAACCAATTTGGCGATGTGCAGCCGATTGGCGGCGTTAATGAGAAAATCGAAGGCTATTTTGCTGCATGTCAGATTAAGGGCTTAACCGGCGAGCAAGCGGTTATCATCCCTGTGCAAAATGTGCGGCACTTGATGTTGCGCGATGATGTTCGCGCTGCCGTGGCCGCTGGACAATTTCGCATCTATGCCGTTAGTCGCGTAGAAGAAGCCATTGAACTGCTGCTAGGGTTACCTGCTGGTGTTGTCGATGCTGAAGGTGAATATCCTGATGGTAGTGTCTTTGCCGCCGTTAGTGAGCGCTTCGCAGTCTGGCACGATGCTGAAAAAGACGATGACAAAGATGACGATAAAGTAGAAGAGAAAGACGAGGCGGCGGCAGCGGTTAAGCCGACCAAATCGGTAGTAAACTGACCCTCGGGTCACAAATAGACGGGCATTGGCGGGGCTAGAACCTGCCAAAACCTTTCAAGATAAGTAAACTCGAGTCACGCGCTGTAATAGCCGCTTGTTGCGACTGTGGCGTGTGTCATCCCCTGATTTGGAGATCACTGCATGATTTATTCGGGATCGGCCATCCGCGTGGAAGCGCTGGACAATGGCCTCGCTGAGCTCACCTTCGATCTCGCCAACGAGTCGGTGAACAAATTTAACGCTTTAACGGTCAATGAGTTAGCCGCTGCCACCGACGCCATTAAGGCCGATAGCAGCATCAAAGGCGTCTTGGTCAGTTCCGCTAAAGGCGTGTTCATTGTTGGCGCAGACATCACAGAATTCGGTTCGCTATTTGCTAATGGCGAAGCCGGCGTTATCGAATGGACCGCTAAAGCGGCATCTGTTTTCAGCGCATTTGAAGATATTAATGTGCCCACCGTGGTTGCCATCAACGGCATCGCTCTCGGTGGCGGTTTCGAAATGTGCCTGTCATGCGACTACCGCGTGATGTCCGCTACTGCCAAAGTTGGTCTGCCAGAAGTGAAATTGGGCTTATTCCCAGGCTTCGGCGGCACCGTGCGTTTGAGCCGTGTCATTGGTATCGATAACGCCGTTGAGTGGATTGCCGGTGGCAGCGAAAAACGCCCTGACGCTGCGCTGAAAGATGGTGCAGTTGATGCTGTTGTTGCACCTGAAATGCTGCGCGATGCCGCTATTGACCTATTGGGCTTGGCTATTGCCGGCAAGCTCGATTGGAAGGCCAAAAAAGCCGAGAAGCTCGCCCCCGTCAAGCTCAATATGATGGAGCAGATGATGGCGTTCAACACGTCGATGGCTGTTGTCGCTGGTAAAGCCGGCAGCAACTACCCAGCGCCAGTGTTGGCAGTGAAAACCATGCAGAAGCACGCCAGCATGACTCGCGATGACGCGATGAAGGCGGAAGCCGCTGGTTTTGCTAAAGCAGCGGTAACGCCACAGGCGAATGCATTAATTGGTCTGTTCATGGCTGATCAAGCCGTGAAGAAAGCCACGAAAAAGCATTCAGCGAAATCGGCGAAAGCTATTAAGCAAGCGGCCGTATTGGGCGCGGGCATCATGGGTGGCGGCATCGCCTACCAATCGGCGAGCAAAGGCACGCCGATCATCATGAAAGATATTCGTAGTGAGGCACTAGATCTTGGCATGGGCGAGGCAACTAAATTGCTTTCCAACCAAGTTGCCAAAGGCCGCTTAACCGTACCGAAAATGGGTCAAGTGCTGTCAAGCATTCGCCCAACACTGAACTACGGTGATTTCGGCAGCGTTGATATCGTTATTGAAGCCGTGGTGGAAAACGCCAAGGTGAAAGCTGCTGTGTTGTCTGAGGTCGAAGGTTTAGTGACTGATGACACCATCTTGGCATCGAACACATCGACAATTTCGATCACGCATTTGGCTAAATCGCTGAAGCGTCCCGAAAACTTTGTCGGCATGCACTTCTTCAACCCAGTGCACATGATGCCCTTGGTGGAAGTGATTCGTGGCGAAAAAACCTCGGATGAAGCGGTTGCCGCAACGGTAAAATTGGCGCAGCAAATGGGCAAAACACCTATCGTGGTCAATGACTGCCCAGGTTTCTTGGTCAACCGCGTGCTGTTCCCATACTTCGGTGGTTTCGACATGTTGGTGCGTGATGGCGCTGATTTCCAAGCCATCGATAAAGTCATGGAAAAATTCGGCTGGCCTATGGGCCCTGCTTATTTGCTCGACGTGGTCGGTATCGACACTGGCGTGCACGCAGCAGCCGTGATGGCCGAAGGCTTCCCTGATCGCATGAAGCCAGACTACAAGTCGGCTACTGAAATCATGTTCGACAATAGCCGTTATGGCCAGAAAAATGGCAAAGGCTTCTATGTCTACGAACAAGACAAGAAGGGCAAAACGAAGAAAGTTGTCGACCCAACTACTTATGAGCTGATCGCGCCTGTTGTTGGCGAGCGCAAAGAGTTTGAAGCAGACGAAATCATCGCGCGCTTAATGCTGCCACTGGTTAACGAAATCGCTCGTTGCTTGGAAGAGAAGATCGTTGATACCGCAGCTGAAGCCGATATGGCGTTGATCATGGGCATTGGTTTCCCACCGTTCCGTGGCGGCGCTTGCCGTTATGTCGACCAGATGGGCATCGCTAACTACTTGGCGCTGTGCGAGAAATTCGCGCATTTAGGCAAAGCCTATGAAGCCCCAGCCTTGATTAAAACCATGGCCGCCAATAACCAGAAATTTTTCGGCTGATCTAGGAGCCTGACATGACTACTTTGAACCCGCGTGATGTGGTGATTGTCGATGGCGTGCGTAGCGCCATGGGCCGCACCAAAAATGGCATGTTCCGTAATGTTCGTGCCGATACTATTTCGGCCGAGCTGGTGAAGGCGCTATTTGCCCGTAACCCAAATGCCAACCCCGAAGAAGTGGAAGATGTGATTTGGGGCTGTGTTAACCAAACGCTAGAGCAGGGCATGAACGTGGCGCGTAATATCGCCATGCTCGCCGAGCTGCCACGTTCAGTTCCTGGCCAAACCGTGAACCGTCTTTGCGGCTCATCGATGCAAGCACTGCACACCGCAGCGGCACAAATCATGACTGGCCAAGGCGATGTATTTGTCATCGGCGGTGTTGAGCACATGGGCCACGTTGGCATGATGCATGGCATCGACCTGAACCCAGCGGCGTCTAAGCATTACGCAAAAGCCTCGAACATGATGGGCTTGACTGCTGAAATGCTCGGCACTATGAATGGCATTACCCGTGAGATGCAGGACCAATTTGGTCTTATGTCACACCAAAAAGCCTGGGCTGCCACCCTCGACGGTCGTTTTAAAAATGAAATCGTTGGCATTGAAGGCCACGACGCTAATGGCTTCAAACAGTTCTGCGAAATCGACGAAGTGATTCGTCAAAATGCTTCGCTAGAGCAGTTCGCAGCTTTGCGCCCAGCCTTTAACCCGAAAGGCGGTACAGTCACAGCTGGTACCTCATCGGCTTTGTCCGATGGCGCATCTGCCATGCTGATCATGAGTGCTGAACGCGCTAAAGCTCTTGGCTTAACACCGCGTGCGAAAATTCGTTCGATGGCCGTTGCTGGTTGCGATGCTGCGATCATGGGCTGGGGCCCAGTGCCCGCAACTGAGAAAGCCTTGAAGCGCGCTGGCTTGAGCATCAATGACATCCAAACCATTGAGCTTAACGAAGCCTTTGCCGCACAAGGTTTGTCGGTACTGAAAGGTCTGAACATTCTTGAGCAGGCCGAAGCTAAGGTTAACCACAACGGTGGTGCGATTGCTTTGGGTCACCCACTGGGTTGCTCGGGTTCGCGTATTACCACGACCTTGCTCAACGTGATGGAACAGAAAGACACGCAAATCGGTCTGGCGACCATGTGCATTGGCTTGGGCCAAGGCATTGCCACGATCATCGAGCGCGTTTAAGCGATCTTGATAGCTTAAGTAGTATCTGCAAAAAGCCGCGACTATCGCGGCTTTTTGCTAACTGAAGAGGGAGATGCAGATGAAAATCTTGCATACCATGTTGCGCGTTGGCAATTTAGATAAGTCCATCGCTTTTTACACCGAGGTGTTGGGCATGCAGCTGATTCGCCGCCAAGACTACGAGGGCGGCCGCTTTACGCTGGCATTTCTAGGTTTTGGTGATGGCGGCGCAGAGCTAGAGCTTACGCATAACTGGGATACCAGCAGCTACGAGCTAGGCACGGGTTATGGTCATGTTGCGCTGGCAGTGCCCGATGCCTACGCCGCCTGTGATGCAGTGATCGCAAAGGGTGGCAAGGTGTCGCGTCCAGCTGGCCCGATGATGCATGGCACCACCGTGATTGCTTTTGTCGAAGACCCCGATGGCTACAAAATCGAGCTGATTCAGGACAAGCACTAAGCCTCGAAGCGGTTAGTAGGCAGGCTAGGCTTTGCATTCACAGAGCGTAGCCTGCCCGAGCTGCCAGCTTATTAAGTCAAAAAGCTATCGCGAATAAGCCCAACAAACACACCTTCGATGATGACTTTATCGGGAGTGATGATTTGTGGCTGAAACGTAGTGTTAGCTGGTACCAGCTTGATCATCTTCTTCTCGAAATCGAGATACTTCACCGTGACTTCATTATCGATACGGGCAATGACAATCTGGCCTGCACGCGCGATATGAGTTTTGTAGACGGCAATTAAGTCGCCATCGAGAATGCCGGCATCTTTCATCGACTCGCCGCGCACGCGCAGCAAATAGGTCGGGCGCTTACTAAACAAGCCGCGTGGCACTGGCAAGCTATGGTCATGATTTTCTACTGCCTCTAAGGGCAAGCCGGCAGCCACCGAGCCGATGACTGGTATCAGATCGGCATCTTCATCGGGATCAATAAGCAATTGAATACCGCGCGACAGTTCTGGATGCAGGCGAATATAGCCTTTGTTTTCAAGCGCACGAAGGTGATCGGCTGCTGCTGTTTTCGAGCGAAAGCCAAATTTGATCGCCACTTCAGCGCGCGTTGGCGCCATGCCATTGCGCTCTAGGCAGTCGCGGACGAAATCTAAAACTTCAGCTTGGCGTGTGGTTAGTGCGATCATGTCGGCGTTCTCAATTAGCAGTTGACAAACCTTACACCGAGCCTGTCATTATGTACAGTAGTTGTGTGACAAGTGGCGAATCAGGCTAGACTGCCGCCTTTCCAGTAATTCAAAAGTGAATTCATTCATGATGACCTTCATCATTATCCTGTTCTTAGTCATTGCCTTTATTGTCGGCAATATCATGTGGTTGAAACCTAGTCCGCGTGATCGCGCACTCATGGCGCAGCGCAAGCAAGCGAAAGATGCTGGTTTCAGCGTGCACCTACGGCCAGCGCCAGAATGGCTAGAGCTGCCTGAAGGTCGTCGCATGATTGCGCACTATCAATGGCCACACGCATTACCGAAAGCGCTCATTGGCAAATGGCGCTGGCACGCAGGTTTAGGCAATTGGCAGCCAGTAGATAACGCCGAAGCTTGGCTCAATGCCATGCCTTGGCCAACACCGGCGCCAGAGACTTGGTTGGGTATTGAAGTTTTGACCAATGCCACCATTGTCTATTGGCGTGAAGATGCAAAAACCGCCTCGGTTGACACTATGCGGTCAGTATTAGCCGCTGCCAGCGCTTGACCCATTCGCGCAAGGCCTTGAAGATAGGCGGCTTATTGGGTTGGTAGCGCGCGACCCCATCACTTTTTGAGGAAACCTCCCACTATGGGCAGATCGCTGGTCATCGTTGAGTCGCCTGCAAAAGCTAAGACTATCAACAAGTACCTAGGCAAAGACTTCATCGTGAAGTCGAGTGTAGGCCATGTGCGCGACTTGCCAGTAAGTGGTGGCGGCAGTACGCCGGCAGAGCGCGCGAAAGCCGCAGCCGAGACGCGCAAACTCACGCCTGAGCAAAAAGCTGCTCAGAAAGGTGCTAAGCAGCAAGCTGCGTTAGTGGGTCGAATGGGCGTTGACCCGGAAAAGCAGTGGATCGCTAAGTACGAGATTTTGCCCGGCAAAGAAAAGGTGGTCAGCGAGCTGCAAGCTCTAGCGAAAGATGCCGACATCATCTATCTCGCAACCGATTTGGATCGCGAAGGGGAGGCCATTGCTTGGCACCTGCGCGAAGTCATTGGTGGTGACGACAGCCGCTATAAGCGCGTGGTGTTTAATGAAATTACTAAGACCGCGATTACCGAGGCTTTTAAAGCGCCCGGTGAGCTCAATATTGCCCGTGTAAATGCTCAGCAGGCGCGACGTTTTCTCGATCGCGTTGTTGGCTTTATGGTGTCGCCGCTGCTCTGGGAGAAAATCGCTCGCGGCTTATCCGCTGGCCGTGTGCAATCAGTTGCGCTGCGTTTGGTGGTTGAGCGTGAGCGTGAAATCCGCGCCTTTGTGCCTGAAGAGTTTTGGGAGATTCACGCCGACACCTTAACGCCAAGCGATGTGGCGCTGCGTTTAGAGGTTACTCGCCAAGCTGGTGAAGCCTTCAAGCCAGTCAACAAAGCTCAGGCTGATGCCGCTTTAGCGGTACTGCAAAAGGCCGCCTATAAAGTGGCGAAGCGCGATGATAAACCCACGCGCACCAAGCCATCGGCACCGTTCATTACCTCCACCTTGCAGCAGGCCGCAAGCACGCGCCTAGGTTTCTCGGTGAAGAAAACCATGACCTTGGCGCAGCGTTTATACGAAGCCGGTCATATCACCTATATGCGTACCGACTCGACCAACTTGAGCCAAGATGCCGTCGCCAGCGCGCGTGCGTTTATCGTGGCGAATTATGGCGAGCGCTATGTGCCAGAAAATCCAATTCGCTACAGCAGTAAAGATGGCGCGCAAGAGGCTCACGAAGCCATTCGGCCATCGGACGCAAACGCTAAACCCGGCACACTCGCAGGCTTAGAGAAAGATGCTGAGCGCCTTTACGACTTAATCTGGCGGCAATTCTTGGCCTGCCAAATGACCGAAGCCGAATACACCAGCACCAGCTTGGCCGTGGCCGCCGCCGACTTCGAGTTGCGCACACGTGGTCGCATCTTGCGCTTTGATGGCTTTACACGCGTGATGAGTGCCTTGAGTAAGGACAAAGAAGACGTGGTCTTGCCTGATGTTGCCGTTGGCGAAACCTTGAGCCTGAGCGCGCTTGATCCCACACAGCACTTCACCAAGCCCGTGGCGCGCTTCACTGAAGCCAGCTTGGTGCGAGAGCTAGAGAAGCGCGGCATCGGCCGACCATCGACTTATGCGGCGATCATCTCGACTATTCAAGATCGCGGCTATGTGCGCTTGGAAAGCCGTCGTTTGTACGCGGAAAAAATGGGCGACATCGTTACCGACCGTCTGACTGAGAACTTCAGTGCACTGATGGATTACGCCTTCACCGCCGACCTTGAGGCGCAGCTTGACCAAGTCGCTGAGGGCAGCGAAGACTGGAAGCGCGTGCTCGATCGCTTCTACGCCGACTTCAAGGCCAAGCTCGCTGCTGCTCAAGCAGAAGATGGCATGCGCCCGAATCAGCCGGTAGCGACCGATATTCCCTGCACTGACTGTGCGCGGCCTATGCAAATTCGCACGGCCTCGACCGGCGTATTTTTGGGCTGCTCGGGCTATGCCTTGCCGCCTAAAGAGCGCTGCAAACACACGGTTAACCTGACGCGCGGCGATGAAGCTGTAGATCTCGATACCGCAGAAGATGCCGAAACTCAGCAGCTACGTGCAAAACATCGCTGTCCGATTTGTAGCACGGCAATGGAAAGTTATTTGATTGATGCCACTCGCAAGCTCCATGTCTGCGGTAACAATCCCGATTGCGCCGGTTTTGAAGTTGAGCAAGGCCAGTTCCGCATCAAAGGCTATGACGGCCCGATCATCCAATGCGATAAATGCACCAGCGATATGCAGCTCAAGACCGGTCGTTTTGGTAAATACTTTGCCTGTACCGATAGCGCCTGTGGCAACACACGCAAACTTTTGCGCAATGGCGAAGCTGCGCCACCCAAGGCCGACCCAATCAGCATGCCAATGCTCGCCTGTAGCAAAGTCGATGATCACTTCTTATTGCGCGATGGTGCCAGCGGCTTATTTCTAGCGGCCAGCAAGTTTCCGAAAAACCGTGAGACTCGCGCGCCAACGGTAGCTGAGATTCAACTGGTGGCTGAAAAGCTCGACCCGAAACATGTCTATTTGCTCGATGCTCCGGCAGAAGATGGCGAAGGTCGTCCGGCGATTTTGCGCTATAGCCGC
Source organism: Paraperlucidibaca sp. (assembly GCF_982810325.1). NCBI lineage: Bacteria > Pseudomonadati > Pseudomonadota > Gammaproteobacteria > Moraxellales > Moraxellaceae > Paraperlucidibaca > Paraperlucidibaca sp. The sequence continues at coordinate 1,974 of NZ_CEYEMI010000038.1, read as the reverse complement.
AAAACCAAAGAGCAGTATGTGATGACTGAGGAAGAGGGTAAGGCCACTGGTTGGCAGGCTTTCTTTGTCGATGGCGTATGGCGCGTAACTGAGCCGAAAAAAGCTGAGCCGAAAGCAGCGGCCGCTAAAAAAACACCAGCCAAGAAAGCTACTGTTAAGAAAGCTCCAGCGAAAAAGGCGGCAGTGAAAAAATCATGAGCAAGCACCGCAACCCTTACCCTTCGCGCACCAACCAAAAGTTGTACTTCGCGCGCTTGCAGCTAGACATGCTGGCCGAGGCCTTGGCCGACAGTGAAGCGTTCAATAGTGAGCCGCGTGCACTGAGTGCGCGTGAGGCGGCAATTTGGCATTTGCACACGGGTTTAGCCGCACTGTTTCAAGAGCTGTCGAAATTTTACAAAGTGCAGCCCGCAGCATGCTCAGCTCAGGCTCTACGTGAAGCAATGGCCGTTCGCGGCGCGCGTTCTCCTGAGGCCGAGATCATCCTTGGTCTGGGCGAAGACTCATCGAGCTGGGTCAGCCGCCTAAGCGCCTTAAGTGCGACCTGCTACGAGCCTATCGAGCTGCCAGAAATGCAGTTCGACGACGAGTCACCCGCGCGCATCGCTATTCCATTGGTGATGACCGAGGAAGATCAGCCGCTATCGGCTAGTGATCTTGAAGGCCTGCACGAAATCCATCGCGAACTGACCAATATGATTCGCTTTTTCCGCGCGGAGCTGGTCGAGTTTTAATACATTAACCCTCCGCGAAAACCATTTGCGGCGGTGTGTTGAGGGCAACATGAGCGAATTTGCTTACTTAGAGTTATCGGAAAGTGAAGACGGCGAGATGCAATTGCGTCGCAGTGGCGACGGCGCCAAATCGGAGCCATTGGTGAGCGTAAAGTTCTCTAGCGAAGCGCGTCTATTGCTTGGTGACCGTGCGCAAGATATTGCTCGCGCAATGATCGGCGCTGGCGTACAGCTTGCTAGCCATCAAATGGCCAATCCTGATGGCGGCGATGACGACCACACCACGCTGCACTAAGCCGTTATTTATGCCCACAGTCACACCAGCGGGCAATTGGCTGCTAGTAGGCATTGCCACACAGCAGCTCTGGCAGCTGCGTGGCGACCAAGTTCAATCACATTACGACATTTCCACCGCTAGCAATGGCGTAGGCGAGCTTAACGGCAGCGAATGTACGCCGCGCGGCTGGCATCGTATCCGCGCGCGCATTGGCGATGGCCTACCTCAGGCCGCCGTACTGCGCGGCCGCCGCTTCACGGGCGAGACCTGGACGCCCGAGCTACACGCACAGCATCCCAACCGTGATTGGATTCTAAGCCGCATTCTTTGGCTTTGCGGCAACGAGCCTGGGTTCAATCGCGGTGGCAATGTCGACAGCCAGCGCCGTTATATCTATTTTCATGGCACACCTGACTCCGAGCCCATGGGCGAGCCACGCTCGCATGGCTGCATTCGCCTGCGCAACGCCGACATGATGGCGCTATTTGAACGCACGCGAGCAGGCACACCGGTCTTCATCAGCGAGACAGCCTAATGATAGGCAATGTGTATCCGGTGGAAGATACCGGCTGGAGCGTTCTAGAGGTCGGTGAGCTCGATCGCGCAAGCTTTTCTCTGCAGGTGCAGGGCTATCAGATTAGTAATCGTGCTGGCGATTCGGTTGGCAATCTGTTTTCAACGCTAAATGCGGCTGTGGAGGCGGCAAAAGGGCTGGCATGTTCAGAAAACGGCCAATCAAGCGCCTAAGGCGCATTTTCCTTTTGACAGGGCTAGGATTATCCCTATAATGCGGCCCACACGATGTGCAGCGGGTGTTTAGCTCAGCTGGGAGAGCAGCTCCCTTACAAGGAGCGGGTCGGCGGTTCGATCCCGTCAACACCCACCAATCGCATAGTGTAACCAACGCGCAGCGGTAGTTCAGTTGGTTAGAATACCGGCCTGTCACGCCGGGGGTCGCGGGTT
>NZ_CEYEMI010000037.1:0-17726 GCF_982810325.1 Paraperlucidibaca sp. | reverse complement strand
CTGCCTGAGGGCACAAAAATCGTTTGTGTTGAGCTAGCCTTAGGCGCCATGAGTCTGCCTGAGTTTGAGCATCCCGAACGTGCGCTATATGTGTTTGGCCCTGAGGATGGCAGCTTGCCGAAGTCGGTCGTTAGTGAGGCCGATGCGGTGGTGTATATCCCCACCATCGGCTGCTTAAATTTGGCGGCGACGGTGAATGTGCTGCTTTATGACCGGCTGCTAAAGCGCGGTTTAAGTGATGAGATGAAAACTGGCGATGAGCTTATTTTGGCGAGCCGAGATAATCGCAATCGGCTGAAAGTTTAGCGCGCTTAAGCTGGCTCAGCGGCACCAAAAACTAGCTGCAAATTGCCCGCTATTTAGCGCGCACCCACCAGCAAAAACTCCAGCAATGCCTTCTGTGCATGCAGACGATTCTCCGCCTCATCCCAGACTACGCTGCGCTTATCGTCGAGCATATCTTCCGAGATTTCTTCGCCGCGATGCGCGGGTAAGCAATGCATAAATAGCGCGTCATCGACGGCGTGATCCATCAGGCGCGGATTGACCTGATACATCGAGAAACGACGCTTACGCACACTTTGCTCAGACTCTTGGCCCATGCTCGTCCACACGTCGGTAGCCACCAAGTGCGCACCCTCGGCGGCCTCTTCAGCGGTTTTCACCAAGGTCGCGCAATGGGCATATTGCTCGAGCATGTCGGGGTCTGGCTCAAAGCCGTAGGGGCAGGCGATGCGCAGATGAAAGCCGAATTGGTGTGCGGCATGGACATAGCTATTGCACATATTATTGCCATCGCCGACCCAAGCAAATTCGCGACCAGCTAGTGGGCCACGATGCTCGACAAAGGTTTGTAGGTCGGCGAGTAGCTGGCAGGGGTGATGGTCATCGGTGAGGGCGTTAATCACGGGCACGCGCGAATACGCCGCAAAGCGCTCGATGGTGGCGTGGTCGAAGGTGCGAATCATCACCGCATCGACCATGCGTGAAATCACTCGCGCTGAGTCTTCAATTGGCTCGCCGCGACCGAGTTGAGTGTCGCGCGGCGATAGAAAAATTGCCGAACCACCAAACTGCGCCATGCCCGCTTCAAACGAGACACGGGTACGAGTCGATGACTTCTCGAAAATCATCCCCAAGACGCGGTTTTTGAGCGGTTCATAGATTTCACCAGAGCGCAGTATGCGTTTCAGCTCGATGGCGCGATCTAAAATGCCTTGCAGTTCAGCCGGCGTGAAATCTAGGAGCGTGAGGAAGTGCCGCGTACTCATGCGCTTGCCTCGTTTGTCGCAGCTGCAGGCGCTAGGAATTCGCGCACCATCGCGCTAATGCGAGTCACTAGTTCGTCGGCCTCTGCGGCGGTAATCACCAGCGGCGGCAATAAACGAATACGATTTTCTGCGCTGACAATCAGCAGCACACCGGCATCACGGGCGATGGCGACTAGTTCTGTGCAGGGCTTTGGCAGCACGACGCCGAGCATCAGGCCTGCACCTTCTACAGTGACGCCAAGATCGCCAAGCTCACGGATGAAGCCGTCGCGAATGCGCTGGCCCATGGCCTCGGCGTTATCGACAGCACCAGCGAGCAGGCCATCCATGGTGGCGAGCGCAGCAGCGCAGCCTAGCGGCGTGCCGCCATAGGTGGTGCCGTGTTTGCCTGGACTAAAAAGCTCGGTGGCTTTGCCAGCGACTAGCGTGGCGCCTATAGGGAAGCCATTGCCTAAGCCTTTAGCCGTGCTCAGTACATCCGGCAAAATGCCCGCGTGCTGATACGCAAAATAGCGCCCAGTCCGGCCATTGCCGGTTTGAATTTCGTCGAGCATGAGCAGCCAGTCATGTTGGTCGCAGATGTCACGCAGAGCTTTCAAATAGCCGAAGCCATTTTTCGCCATGCGCACGCCGCTTTCGCCCTGGATGGGCTCGACCAAGATCGCCACGATATTGGGGTTGCGCGCGGCTACGGCTTCGATTGCAGCAATATCATCGAATGGTACGCGTTCAAAACCTTGCACCAGCGGGCCAAAGCCTTCTTGCACTTTCGGGTTGCCAGTGGCGGTTAGTGTTGCCATGGTGCGGCCGTGAAAGCTGTTTTCCATGACAATAATCGTTGGCAGTGCGATGCCTTTTTTATGGCCATAGAGCCGAGCTAGCTTGATCGCAGCTTCATTGGCTTCCGCACCGGAGTTGCCAAAAAAGGCACTGTTCATGCCCGAGACGGCACAGAGCTTATCGGCAAGCTGCTGCTGCAATGGCACTTGAAACAAGTTTGAGGTGTGCACCAGGGTGCTGGCTTGCTCAGCAATGGCTTTCGCTACGCCAGCGTGGGCATGACCCAAACCACAGACAGCAATGCCGGCGGTGGTGTCGAGGTAGCGCTTGCCATCGATGTCGTAGAGCCAGACGCCTTCGCCTCGCACAAACGCTACGGGCTGGCGGGCGTAGGTGGGCATTAAGGTCGGGGGCGTTAGGGCGGTCATGATGGCGAGCCTGCAGGTCATTGAAAAAGGTAATCGCGGAGTGTAGCGCTGGGGCATCGTTTCGCCAAGACACTTCAGTATCTGCTATATTGTGGGCCATATTTTCAACTGAGATGAAGCCATGGAAATCGAAGAGTTAATCAAGAAGCAAATTGCCGACAACGCCGTACTGTTGTTCATGAAAGGCACCCCGCAATTTCCACAATGCGGTTTTTCTGCCCGTACTGTCGAGGCCTTGGTGCAAGTTGGCGAACCATTCGCCTACGTCAATATTTTGGATAATCCTGACATCCGTGCCACCTTGCCGAAAATCGCAAACTGGCCAACCTTTCCACAGCTGTGGGTTAAAGGTGAGCTGATCGGTGGCTGCGACATCGTTATGGACATGGTTCAAAAAGGCGAATTAGCCACGCTCGTAAAAGAAGCGTCAGCTACTTAAGCCTTAACAGCGTTGGATTCAAGTCGCCGAGCAGAGCCTCTGTCGGTGCGCTAAATGGAGTTATATATGTTACCTATTTTCCTAATGGTCTTAGTTGCACTGGCCGTGCTCGTTGTTTTAATGAGTGTGAAAACCGTGCCCCAAGGCTATGAGTGGACAGTGGAGCGCTTCGGTCGCTACACCACCACACTGAGCCCAGGCCTGCATTTCATCATGCCGTTTTTCGATCAAGTCGGTCGCAAACTCAGCGTCATGGAACAGGTACTAGACATTCCTGCACAAGAAGTGATTTCGCGCGACAACGCCATGGTGCGTATCGATGCGGTCTGCTTCTACCAAGTCATCGACACGCCACGTGCTGCTTATGAAGTTCAAGGCTTGGGCTATGCCATTCAAAACTTGGCAATGACCAATATGCGTACTGTCATTGGTTCGCTAGACCTCGATGAGATGCTGTCGCAGCGTGACCAAATCAACGGTCGCTTGCTTGCTGCTATTGATCAGGCCACTGGCCCATGGGGTATTAAAATTACCCGCGTTGAGATTAAAGACATCACGCCGCCACACGATTTGGTCGATGCCATGGCGTCGCAAATGAAAGCTGAGCGTATGAAGCGTGCCTCGATTTTGGAAGCTGAAGGTCGCCGCCAAGCGGAGATTTTGGAAGCTGAAGGCGAGAAGCAAGGCCAGATTTTGAAAGCCGAGGGTGCTCGTGAAGCCGCCTTCTTGGAAGCTGAAGCGCGTGAGCGTGAAGCTCAGGCTGAAGCCAACGCCACCTCAATGGTGTCGGATGCTATCGGCAAGGGCAATATTCAAGCCTTGAACTACTTTATCGCGCAAAAATACGTCACTGCCTTTGGTGCCGTGGCAGCGTCGACCAACACCAAAGTCATCATGATGCCGATCGAAGCTACGCAGTTGGTTGGTAGCGTTGGCGGTATGGCTGAGTTGTTGAAAGCCGTACGCGACGATAAGGCCTAAGCCATGACAGCCACAGGGTGGTGGATTATTGCTCTGGTATTGGCGCTCAGCGAGCTGCTCTCGGGCTCGCTGTTTTTGCTGATGTTGGCAATTGCCGGCGGTCTAACGGCACTAGCAACTCACGCGGGTTTGACTGATTGGCAGTATCAAGCAGCCCTGTTCTCAGTGCTCTCAGTGTTGCTTTGCTTTGGCTGGGCTAAACGCCGTGCTTCAAAAGCTGCGGTGGCGCCGAATGGTCTAAACAGTGGCTCTAAGCGTTGGCTTGGCCGCGAGTTGGTGCTGACTGAGGCAATAGTACAAGGCCGTGCCCGTATTGCGATGGACGATACTTCGTGGACACTGAGTGGCCCGGATCTGCCTATTGGTGCTCGCGTTCGCGTGAGCTCAGTACAGGGCAATACGCTGGTGGTAGAGCCTATTTCTCAGTAGTTAGTCAGATTCATGATCCTCGGTTTACTGAGGCTCATCTGATCTGGCATATCCCTTGCTTATACATGGTATGACGCGATTGATCGCGTCAGCTTTGTAGGCTGCGATTGTCTGTCGCAGCCGCTATAGGGATAGCCACCATGACTGTACTCGAGCCCGCCTACGATGAAATGCACGATGCCCAAGGCCAGGTTCGTTCGCATTACCACCTCTACAATGATTGGCTGAGTAAGCATCCCGGTGAGGAGCTCGCTCAGAAGCGCCAAGAGGCCGATTTATTGTTTCGCCGCGTTGGAATTACCTTCGCAGTCTATGGCGATGAGTCTGGCGCTGAGCGTCTGATCCCATTTGATGCTATCCCACGCATGATTCCAGCTAGTGAGTGGACGGTATTAGAGCGTGGTTTGCGCCAACGTGCGCTAGCGTTGAACCAGTTTCTGCACGATATCTATCACAAGCAAAATATTCTCAAGGCCGGCGTCATTCCTAAAGACGTGGTTTTAGGCAATGCTGACTATCAGGCCATGATGGTTGGTGTGACCTTGCCTAACCAAATCTACGCACAGATTGCGGGCATTGATTTGGTTAGGCACCAGAACGGTGCTTATTACGTGCTTGAAGACAATTTACGAACGCCCAGCGGCGTGTCGTATATGTTGGAAAATCGCAAGATGATGATGCGATTATTTCCTGAGTTATTTGCTAGCCATGCCGTGGCACCCATTGATCATTATCCGGCCATGTTGCTTCGTACTTTGCGCGATGCCTCGCCGCAAACCAGTTCAACACCGACCGTGGTGGTACTCACTCCGGGGCGATATAACTCAGCGTATTTTGAGCATGCCTTTTTAGCGCAGCAAATGGGCGTGGAGTTGGTTGAGGGACAAGATCTTTTCGTCAGCGATGGTTGGGTCTGGATGCGAACCACTTCTGGCCCGAAAAAAGTGGACGTTATTTATCGTCGTATTGATGATGACTTCCTCGATCCGCAAGTGTTCCGTGCCGATTCTGCGCTTGGTGTATCAGGCTTGATCTCGGTCTATCGCGCCGGTCGTGTTGCCTTGATTAATGCCGTTGGCACGGGTGTGGCCGATGACAAATCGATCTACCCCTATGTGCCCGATATGATTCGCTTCTATTTGAGCGAAGAGCCGATTTTGCAAAATGTGCCGACGTGGCTACTGCGCAATCCTGACGACCTACGCTATGTCCTTGAGCATTTGCCAGAGCTGGTGGTGAAGGAGGTTCATGGCTCTGGTGGCTATGGCATGCTCATTGGCCCAACCAGCAGCAAGGCTGAAATTGAGGCCTATCGCCAACGCATTCTGGCCAATCCAGCTGAGTTTATTGCGCAGCCAACCTTGTCGTTATCTACCTGCCCAACTTTTGTTGAGAGTGGTGTTGCTCCGCGCCATCTCGACCTGCGGCCCTTTGTGTTGTCGGGCAAAGAGGTGGTCATTATGCCCGGTGGACTCACGCGCGTGGCCTTGAAGGAAAACTCCTTGGTGGTGAATTCGTCTCAGGGTGGCGGCACTAAAGATACTTGGATTGTTGGCGATGCCTCGGAGGCCACATGTTAAGTCGTACTGCCTCAAGCTTGTTTTGGATGGGTCGCTATATGGAGCGCGCTGAAAATTTAGCGCGCTTACTCGATGTCAGCCAGCAGTTGGCCTTGATGCCCGGCGCTAGCAGTGACGTGATTGCCATTCCCTTAGATGCCATTGATCAGCGTGAGCTTTTTGATGCCACGGGCAATGCTATTAGCTCCGATGAAATTGCCTATTTTCTCATGCTGCATGAGGAAAGCCCGTCGAGCATCATGAGCTCGCTGCGGCAAGCGCGCGCCAATGCGCATGTCGTGCGCGGCACCATTACCAGTGAGTTATGGGAATCGCTTAATGCGACGTGGCTGGAGATGCGCTTGAACACGCGGGCTAAAATTCGTGCGCAAGGCCAGGCGCGATTTTTGGAATGGGTGAAAGAGCGCTCGCATATGTATCGCGGCATTTTGATCGGCACTAGCCAGCGTAACGACGCGTATTTATTTGCACGCCTAGGTACTGACTTGGAGCGTGCGGATAACACGACGCGACTGTTTCGCTACCATTTGGAGGCGTTCGCAGCGCCAGATCAAACTGGGCGGCCATCGTATTACGCATGGGCCGCATTGCTTCGGGCATTGTCAGCGTATGAGGCTTATCGCGATACCTATGGCGATAGCCTGCGTGTGAGTCACATTGGCGATATGTTGCTGATGCGCGACGATTTACCTCGTTCGCTGTTGGCATGCTTTAGTGATATTGCGCAAACCTTAGAGGGCATAAATGGCGAGCAGAGCCGTGAGGTTCGCCGCCGTGTTGCGCAGATTCAGGCGCAGCTGCGCTATGGCAGCTGGGATAGTGATTTTGCCCAAGATGCCGTGGCTAAGCTTGACGATATATTGGTGCAGATTAGTGATGTTGGCGAGGCTATTGAACAGGCTTATTGGGCCACCGATGAGGTGGTGGCCGCTGATGCAGTAGATGAGGCAGTGATTGGTGCGGTCACTGCCGGGCAAAGCCAAAGTAACGCTTAATGCGTCGTAGCTCGGCGCAGTACACTCAATAAGCTGCTGGCTTGGTTCTGTTCTGGAATCACGCCAGCAGCTTTCAACTCCGCATGTAGCTTCGGCAAATGCCAGCATGGCGCTGTCGGCATGAAGTGATGTTCTAGGTGGTAATGCTCATAGTGCGGCGCAAATAGCAGCTTCTCGAACCAATTCGCCGAGGTAGTGCGTGCGTGCATTAGTGGGTTTTTGCTCAATGGATCGGCGACCACGGCATGGTCGGCAATCTGGCGTATGCGCATGCAGGTTGGTAGTACAAAGATGAAGGCTATTGCCCAGAGGCCGTAGAGCCAGCCATTGCCGAGTGCATAGAGTGCGCCCCAAATAGCGAACTGCCAGAGAATGGCGATGTGGCCATTATTTCCGATGAATTTTTTCGCATAGCCACTGACACCTTGTGGCGCAGGCATTAGGCGTTCGACCTTGCCGGTGAGCTCATATTTCCAATAGCCCGCGTACATGCCCATGAGACCGATGATGGACTTGATGCCAGTTTGGCCGCTGATGTCGCGCCAAATTTTGCGTTTCAGGCTGCCAGGGCTGACCGGATAGCTCTCGGTCATGATGCGGTCGGGGTCATCGGGCGTGCCAGCAAGACGGTGATGCGTCATATGATAGGCGCGGTAGCTGGGCATGCTTTGCAAGATCGGTAGGGCGGCTAGGTATTCGCCAATCCATTCGTTTAGCGATGGCGTAGCAAATAGCGAGCGATGCGCGGTTTCATGCTGCAGGATGGCAAAGCCGGCCATGGCACTTGCCAGCAGAAACACACTGAGCACATAGCTTAGTGGGTGCGGCCAAGCTAGGCTGATGGCGAAACCGGCAATCACCAGCGTCCAATCTTTGGCGACTTCTAATGTACCGCGCCAGTTTGATTTTTGGTTGAGCTCGGCGCGACGCGCGGGACTTAGGCTGTATGTGCTCATATCGATGCTCATGGAGTATTTAGCGTGGATTTATATTACTCATAAAAATTCATATGTGCAAATGATGTAATGAATCTAAATGATTTGCTGCAATCTTGACCCTGAGCAAGCGAGGCTGAGTTTCAGGCTCTATAATAGAAACATTAGCCATGTGCTTGAGCTGTGCTCTAGCCTTGGCAGACTGGTTTTGGAGTGTTGTTATGTCCTCTGTTTCACCATCTACAGCTTCTACTTCGGCATCATCTAGCCGCGAGCAGCGCATTATTGCGGCGGTTACCCAGGCGATCCAGCCTAGTCACATTGAAGTGCTGAACGAGTCACATAATCATGGCGGCCCAGGCACCGAGACGCATTACAAGTTGATTGCCGTGAGCGAGGCGTTTCAAGGTCAGCGCGCAGTGGCAAGACATCAGCGCATTTATGCCGCAACGGCTGCTGAGCGTGACACCGGCCTGCATGCATTGGCTTTGCATTTGTACACGCCAGAGGAATGGGCTGCTATTGATGCTGCGCCCGAAAGCCCAGCTTGCCGTGGAGGCAGCCAATGAGCGAAGCATGGATTCAGGCGCGCCAAGCGGCCGATGAGCCTGTGGTGGTTGCTGCGCTTTATCATTTTGCCGATTGGCCTGAGTTTGCCGAAGTCAAAGCTCCGCTCACCGAGTTCTGTGTAGGCTTAGGCATTCGCGGCACGTTATTGCTCGCGCATGAGGGCATAAATGGCACGGTGTCGGGCACGCGCTCGGCCATCGATGCATTGCTCGCGCGCTTGCGTGGCGACAGCCGCTTTGCCAATTTAGAGCATAAAGAGTCGTTTTCTGATCGCCATCCATTCTTGCGTTTGAAAATTAAGCTCAAGCGCGAAATCGTCACTTTAGGCAAGCCGGTTGATCCTACAGCGGTGGTTGGCACTTACGTGAAGCCGCAGGAATGGAATGCGCTGATTAGCGATCCATCGGTGTTATTGATCGATACGCGCAACGATTATGAGGTGGCCATTGGCACCTTTGCTGGAGCGGTAGATCCTAAGACGGCGAACTTCAGTGACTTTCCCGAATACGTCGCCAGCCAGCTAGACCCTGCAAAGCATACTCGCGTCGCGATGTTTTGCACCGGCGGCATCCGCTGTGAGAAAGCCTCAAGCTATATGCGTCAGCAAGGTTTCGATGAGGTCTATCACCTACAAGGCGGCATCTTGAAATATTTGGAAGAAGTGCCAGTCGAAGAAAGCCTGTGGCAGGGCGAGTGTTTTGTTTTCGATGAGCGCGTGGCGGTCAAGCATGGCCTAGAGCAGGGCGAGGCCACCGTCTGTTATGGCTGCCGCCGTGCTTTGATGCCAGCGGATTTAGAGTCGCCGCTTTATGAGTACGGCATCAGCTGCGCACATTGCCACGATAGCTTGAGTGATGATCAGCGTAAGCGTTTTGCCGAGCGCCGCATGCAATTGGCGCTGGCGACAAAACGCTTAGGCAAGTCTTAATGCCCTTCGGGTGCGTGGAAGTGCAGGTAAATCGAGGTGATGAGTTCGGGGATCTCGCTGGTCATGCCGGAGAGCATTTTGCGGTCGCGACGCAGCGGCATCAGATCAGGATCTTCGATCAAGTCCGAGAGCACCAGCATGGGCAAGGTCATGTCGGCGATTTCATCTTCGTCGATGCGATACCAGTCGTCTTCGTCCAAAAACAGCGCCTCCATGAAGCCAGCACACCAGCTATTGAGCGGCGTGTCGTCATCGGGCTCGGCGTGCAACGGGCAGGGCAGCACCAAGCGCACACCATGATAAAGCGCGGCGTGGATGCTTTTTTGCCAAGCCTGCAGGTCGGCAAACAAATCCGCACTGGCTTCGGCGTTGGGCAGCGGCGCTTCGTCATCGAAGCAAGCGGTCATCGCCTCTTCGTCGAGCTTGCCGCGCGGGCCCACGGTGAGGCCCGTAAGGAAGCCGTGCATGCCAGCGAAGTCAGGGCCATTGGGGTTGGCGTCGCCATCGAGAAAAGTCTCCAGAGCCAGCAGTGTGGACTCGGACAAAGCGTATTGTTCGTGCATAAGCGGCGCTCCAAAATATCCATGCATTGTACTCTGAACAATAGCGCAAAGAGAGCCTCTGCATCGCGCAAAATTACGACATTGCGTACGCGCACTCATCTGAATTTAAAGGAAGCCTGCTGATGTCGGCGAGTATTGATCGCGCCCGCGAGGTGCTGCGCCAAGTCTGGGGCTATAGCGATTTCCGTGGCCGCCAAGCCGAAGTTGTCGACACCGTTGCCAATGGCGGCGATGCCCTAGTACTGATGCCCACTGGCGGTGGTAAGTCCTTGTGCTATCAAGTGCCGGCCTTGATGCGCAGTGGCACAGCGATCGTCATCTCTCCGCTCATCTCACTGATGCAAGATCAAGTCGCGACCTTGCTGCAGCTAGGCGTGCGCGCGGCGTATTTGAGCAGTAGCTTGGATTTGCACGAGGCGCGGGCGATTGAAACGCAGCTACTCGACGGCTCACTCGATCTGCTTTATATGGCGCCTGAACGGATGGTCACTGCGCGTAATTTGGCGCTGCTGTCACGCGTGCCAATTTCATTATTTGCCATCGATGAAGCGCATTGTGTGTCGCAATGGGGCCATGATTTCCGCGCTGATTATTTAGGTCTGTCGGTGCTCGCTGAGCAGTTTCCCGATGTGCCGCGCTTGGCATTAACGGCCACCGCCGACCTGCGCACCCGCGCTGATATTGCGCGCTTGCTGAAGCTCGATCATGCGCCGGTATTTTTAAGCAGCTTCGACCGACCGAATATCTATTACCGCATTTTGCCGCGCCTCAACGCGATGGATCAGCTCACCGATTTTATCCGCCGCGAACACCCGCAAGATGCTGGCATTGTCTATTGCTTATCGCGCGCGAAAACCGAGCGAGTGGCGGCGGCTTTGGTGAAGCAAGGCTTTCCGGCGCTGGTCTATCACGCTGGCTTATCGCCAGCCGAGCGCGAGTCCAATCAAACCAGATTCTTGCGCGAAGAGGGCATTATTGTTGTCGCCACCATCGCGTTTGGTATGGGCATCGATAAGCCCAATGTGCGCTTTGTCGCGCACCTAGATTTGCCCAAAAGTCTTGAGGCTTATTATCAAGAAACTGGTCGTGCTGGCCGCGATGGTCTGCCTTCAACGGTATCGCTTTTTTACGGCCTGCAAGATGTCATCAAGCATCAGCAAATGCTGGCGCAATCCAATGGCAGCGAAGAGCATAAGCGTCATGAGCGCCGCCGCATCGATGCCATGCTTCAGCTTTGCGAGACCACGGCATGTCGCCGCCAATTGCTGCTGCGCTATTTCGATGAGCATATGCCCGAGCCCTGCGGCCACTGCGATGTCTGCACGGAGCCGGTGGCGACTTGGGATGCCACCGAACCGGCGCGCATGGCCTTGTCGGCGGTGTATCGCACTGGCCAGCGCTACGGCGTTGAGTATGCGGTAGAAGTGCTCAGCGGCAAGCGCTCCGATCGTGTCTTGAGCAATGCTCACGAGCAGCTCGCGGTGTTTGGCCAAGGCGTGCATTTGAGCCTAAAAGCCTGGCGTAGTATTTATCGCCAGCTGTTGGCGCACGGCTTATTACTGGTCGATGCCGATGGCTACGGCACACTACGTTTGGCGCCAGAGTGCCGGCCATTGCTGAAGGGCGAAGTCAGCCTGCAATTGCGCAAAGATCGCGACACCGCCAGTTCTCAGCGCTCGAGCAAACCATCGCGAGCGGCGAGCAGCATTGAGCCGGCAGATGAACCGTTATGGCAGGCCTTGCGCGCACGTCGCAGTAAATTGGCGAAGGAGCAGGGTGTACCGCCTTATGTCATTTTCCATGACAGCACCTTGATCGATATGGTCATGCGCCAACCGCAAAGCCTGCAAGAAATGAGTACCGTTGCCGGCATCGGCGAGAGTAAGTTGGCGCGCTATGGTGAAGCCTTCTTGGCGGTGATTTTGGATCAAAGTTATCCGGTCATGGGCTAATGAGCGGCGCGCAGGCGTGGCAGCTGAAGCGATCATCGCGGCGCACGGTGGCGATTCATATTCGCCGTGATGGCCATGTTGAAGTGCGAGCGCCGCTGCGTTATCCGCTCAATGCCATCGAAGCCTTTGTGCGTAGCCGCCAAGCTTGGATAGATGAGCAGCTGCAGCGCTTAGGCGACTTACCGGCATTGCCGCAATGGGGCGAGGATCGTCAGTGGTGGCATCAGGGTCAGGAATGGCCGGTGCATATCGAGCACGTGGCTACACAGCGTGGGCGGGTGCAGGTTTGCTTTAGTGCTACTAGCCTGAGCCTAGGCAGCATAAGCACGACTGACCATGGCTTTAAAATAACAACGACAACTGAGCCCGACACCTGGCCCAAGCTCATCACCAAGTCCCTACAAAATTGGCAGACAGCTCAAGCCAAGCAATCATTGCCTATTCGTGTGGAGGCTTTAGTAGCGAAGCATGGTGAACAATGGCGACCAACCGCTTTACGTTTTCGCTGCCTGCGCTCGCGCTGGGGCAGTTGCAGCGCCGATGGCCGCATCATGCTCAACACTCAGCTCATGCAGCTGCCTGAGCACTTAATCGATTATGTGATTTGCCACGAGATGGCGCATTTGCGCGAGATGAATCACAGTGCGGCGTTCTATGCTGTGCAAGCGCGCTTGAACCCAGAGTGGCAGGTTCAGCGCGTTGAAATGAAGCAGTGGGCTACGCGCTTAGTTACGAGCGGCGACGTCTAGCCAGTCTTTCACGCGGTTAGCATCACCAATTCGCGTGTATTTTCCCCACGAATCCATCAGCACAATAACCACGGGCTTGTCTTGGATATGCGCCATCATGACCAAGCAACGACCAGCTTCATTGATAAAGCCAGTTTTCGAAATATCGATTTCCCATTCGGGCTTTTTCACCAAGCCGTTGGTGTTGCGAAAGCGCTGCTCTTGGCCACGCACCATCACGCTGTATTCGGGTGTTGTTGAAAAGGCACGAATGTCGGCGTAGCGATATGCCGCCTGCACCATCTTAGTAAGTTCGCCAGGTGTTGAGACGTTTGCGCCATGCAGGCCGGTGCCGTCGAAAAACTGCGTATTGGGCATGCCCAAGCTGCGCGCTTTGCGATTCATTGCCGCGATGCCCGCAGCCAAACCGCCTGGATAATTGCGAATTAAAGCCGATGCGGCGCGATTTTCTGAAGCCATTAACGCCAGTAGCATGAGGTCGGCGCGCGGTAGGCTAGTGCCAACACTCATGCGTGAATGGGTATGGCGAAGATGATCAATATCATCTTTAGTAATCGTGACCAGCTCATCCATGGATTGCTTTGCATCGAGCACCACCATCGCTGTCATCAGTTTGGTGATGGAGGCAATCGGCATGCGCTGATGAACGTTTTTCGAGTACAGCACTTCGCCGGTTTCAACATTGGTAATAAGTGCTGCGCGTGAGGCAACATCCAATGGTGTGGTGAAGCTGCTGTGGATAATGTCGGGCCCAGCGCGACGCTGCTCGGCGGCGATCTGAGCTGCTGATACGGGCGCTGCTGTTTTGGCCGCATAGGCTTGTGGAGCCATTGCGAAGAGGCTTAAAACAGCAACAGCAAAAGCCCTGCGCGGGCTAAGAATTTTAACGTTTGGCAACATGAAAAGAGTCTCGGTATTTATGACTAGATTGCGTTCAAGCGTTATGTAACATAAGACGGTGCAGTTATGATAGTAGGTCGGCTTAAAAGTAGGGGGTAATGTGGCGCTAACGGTGGCTATCGTCGACAATAATGCGCTCCTGCGAGATGGTATTGCAGCGCTACTTTTCCTGCCTATTTCCGGCTTGCGCGTGGTGATGGCCAGTGACTGCGATGACGCCGCAATGACGGCTTTGCAATCGACTAGTTTTCGTGTTGCTTTAATTGGTATTTCTGGGGCAAATACGCCATCTAGCTTAAGCAGTGAAGCGAGCGATCAAACAGATGCTCCGAAAACACATTTCGAACTCGCCATGCGCTTGATGCATCTAGCCGATAAGCCGCGCGTGGTACTGATGAACCAAACGCCTGAGGTCTATCCAAAAGCCATGATTCAGGCCGGCGTTTCGGGTTTTTTATCCACCCATGCCGATCTCGATGAGCTAGTAAAATCCTTGCGTTTGGCGGGGATGGGTAAGTCGTATATTTCACCGAGTTTGTCGACGGCTTGGGCGCAAGAAGGCTTATGTAATGAGCAGGAGCGCTTTGCTGAATTATCGGCGCGTGAGTTGGCGGTTATGCACTATGTTTTGGCGGAGAAGCGAGTGCCCGAAATTGCTGAGCTATTGAGCATTAATCCGAAAACAGTAGCGACTTATCGCAGCCGAATGATGGAGAAGCTTGGCGTGCGCTCAGATCTCGGTTTGTTCAAGCTCGTGCAATCTACAGGACTGTGCTCATGACGGATGTCACGGCCACCTTAGCTGCGCCGGAGCCATTGGAGCCGACGGCAAATAGCAAGCATGCCAACGCATTACGCCTAGAGGCTTTGCGCGACACAGTGAAAACCTTGCCAACTGACCCCGGTGTTTATCGCATGCTCGATGCCACCGGCGCAGTGCTTTATGTCGGCAAGGCCAAGGTGCTGAAAAATCGCGTTAATTCCTATTTTGCCAAGCAGGTCGACAGCCCGAAAACTAAAGCTTTAGTGGCGCGTATTCACGCCATTGAAGTGACTATTACGGCCTCGGAAACTGAGGCGCTGCTGCTTGAGCAAACGCTGATTAAGTCGCTGAAGCCTCCTTTTAATATTCTACTTCGCGATGATAAAAGTTACCCATCGGTGCTATTAACTGAGGGCGATGCTTGGCCTCGATTAGGTTTTCATCGTGGCCCGAAAAAACAAAAAGGCCGTTACTTTGGCCCGTTTCCTAGCTCGGTGTCGGTGCGCGATAGCCTGAATTTATTGCAGAAGTTATTTCAGGTGCGCCAATGCGAAGACAGCTTTTTTCGCAATCGCACAAGACCATGCTTACAGCACCAAATTGGCCGTTGCCGCGCGCCCTGCGTAGGCTTGGTCAGCGACGAAGATTATCGCCGCGATGTCATCAATACGCGGCTGTTTTTAGAGGGCCGTAATGCCGAAGTTACCGACGGTCTTATCGCGCGCATGGACATGGCGGCCGAGGCCTTAGATTTTGAATCAGCCGCGCGTTATCGCGACCAACTCAGCGCATTGCGGCGCATACAAGAGCAGCAGTTCGTGCTCAATGATTTGGGTTCAGCCGATGTTTATGGTGTGGCGGCGCAGCCCGGTGGCGTTTGCGTGTCGGTGTTACAAGTGCGCGATGGTCGTGTTTTGGGTAGCAAAAATTGGCATCCCAGCGTGTTTGGCGAGACCGCTATTGAAGATATTTTGGCTGAGTTCCTGCCTTCGTATTATTTGCAGATAGGCGCTGGTCGCGAGCTGCCGCGAGAGATCATCACGCCAGTGGCTTTGGCTGATGACGCGGTGTTAGCCGATGCCTTACGCCAGCACTTTGGTCGCGAAGTTGAGATCAAGTCACGGGTGCGGGAGACGCGGGCGGCCTGGTTGACCATGGCGCAGCGTAATGCCGAGTCGGCGCTAACGGCAAAGCTCAGCCATCGCGGTCATACCGCCATGCGCTTTGCCGAGCTGCAGCGTGTGTTGGCTTTGGAGAAACCGATTAAACGCATGGAGTGTTTTGATATTTCGCACACCATGGGCGAGGCCACGGTTGCCTCTTGTGTGGTATTCGATGGCGAGGGTCCGCGCAGCAGTGACTATCGCCGCTTTAATATCGAGGGCATCACGCCCGGCGATGATTACGCCGCCATGCATCAAGCCTTAACGCGGCGCTATAGCAAACTCGACCCTAATGATGAGCGCTTGCCTGATGTCTTATTTATTGATGGCGGCAAGGGCCAGCTCAGCCAAGCGATCGATGTTTTGGCCACGTTGGGCATCATTTCTGTGCAGCTGATTGGCATTGCCAAGGGCGAGGGCCGTAAGCCTGGGTTGGAGACATTGCACTTTCCTGACCGAGAGCCTTTGAACTTAGATGCGCAATCGCCGGCCCTGCATTTGACTCAGCACATTCGCGACGAAGCGCATCGGTTTGCCATTACCGGGCATAGGGCTCGCCGCGCCAAGGCGCGTAAAACCTCGACGCTAGAAGGTATTGATGGCATTGGCCCAGCGCGCCGGCGTGCCTTAATTCAGCATTTTGGTGGCTTGCAAGAAGTGCTACGAGCCAGCGCGCATGACCTCGCTCGCGTCAATGGCATTAGCGATGCCTTAGCACAAAGCCTATATGCCGCCTTGCACAGTCATTGAAGTTCTAGGATAGTCTGTGACTTCATTCTGACCGTATGGAGACGGTGTTGGCCGCACGTCCACTTTGGAACATCCCAAATATTCTGACCGTCTCCCGTGTTGCCCTGATTCCGGTGCTACTGGTGCTCGCGTATTCGCCTATCGCCTTTCGTAATGAGATCGTTGCCGCCGTCTTTGCAATTGCTGCCGCCACCGATTGGTTCGATGGCTATTTGGCGCGCACGCTGAATCAAGGCTCGGCCTTTGGCCGCTTTTTAGATCCTGTTGCCGATAAACTTATGGTCGCTGCCGCACTAATTTTGCTAGTCGAATGGCATGCGCACGTGGTCATGGTAGTGCCGGCGATTGTCATCATTTCGCGTGAGATCACCATCTCGGCATTGCGCGAATGGATGGCTGAAATTGGCCAACGCACGCAAGTGGCAGTAAGCGCCATTGGCAAATGGAAAACCGCCGCGCAAATGGTCTCGATCACTTTGCTACTGCTCGATTGGGCGGTACTAAATCCGCTGGCATGGGGCTTGTTGTATTTGTCGGTCGTGCTGACCTTATGGTCGATGTGCATCTACTTAGTGGCAGCATGGCCATCGCTAAGTGAAGCAGATTAAATAGCTGGCTAAAGTTTGCGCAGACGCACTGCCTAAGGCTTGACTTGATTCTGCCAAGGCCTACAATGCGCGCCTGTTCCAGTGACGCAAGTCATTTGATCATTGCGGGTGTAGCTCAGCTGGTAGAGCGCGACCTTGCCAAGGTCGAGGTCACGAGTTCGAGCCTCGTTACCCGCTCCAAATTTCAGAACCCCCAAAGCCTAGTGCTGCGGGGGTTTTGTCGTTTCTGGACTAGCAGTTTTTCTTTTTGATGGCAATGCTACATTTGTGGTAGATTTCTAATTATAGGAGATCAGCCATGAGTACTGTTTCTGTTCGAATTGATAAAGATCTGATTGATGCCGCGCGTTCAAGCGCCAGTGCGGAGTTTCGCACGGTGCAGGGCCAGCTTGAGTTTTGGGCCAAGGTGGGCCGTGCTGCGTTAGACAATCCTGAGCTGCCAGCGTCATTTATTGCTGAATCTATGATGAGCCTGGCTGAGTCGCGCGATGACAGCCTGCCATTTGTGCCGCGCTCAAAGAAATAAACATGACATGGACGCTCCAGCAAACGCGACGGTTTGCGCGCATCTACAAAAAGCTTCATGACAATCTTATTGACGAAGTAGATGCCGCCATTAGCACGGTGGCAAAAGATCCCGACATTGGCGATAAGAAAAAAGGCGATCTTGCTCAACTTTGGGTTTATAAGTTCCGCTGCCAAGGCCAGTTGTATCTGCTGGGCTACACACGAGATGACAAGATACGCTTAGTGTATTTAGAGGCGCTCGGCTCACACGAAAACTTTTACCGAGACCTGAAGCGCTAGAGCACTGGAGAATTTGCTATCCTGCGTGTCAATTTTGGCTTGATGGATGTGCGCATGTCTGCAACTTCACGCTCGGCAATTGGTGTATTTGACTCCGGTATTGGCGGTCTCACCGTGGTGCGGGCGCTAATGGAG
>NZ_CEYEMI010000036.1:0-18399 GCF_982810325.1 Paraperlucidibaca sp. | reverse complement strand
GGCAGTGGCGGAAGAAAAACTTAAAACTGTGTCCGGGATTAGTTGACCACTACAATGGGTTTCACGTGATTTTACCGCGCAGGGTTTTCGCCCCAATCAGATGTATGAAATTGTCACGCCTTCTGGCGTGAAATATCTTCCGCCCGAAGGCTCTTGTTGGAAAAACACAGAAGATGGATTTTTGCGACAAGTAAGAGAGGGACGCTTTTACTTCGGCAAAGATGGAAAGGGAGTGCCCCGCCGAAAAAACTATCTAAATGAAGTTGTTGGGCGCCAAAGCTGGACATGGTGGCCACAAGATGAGGTAGGAAATACTCAAGAGTCCAAAAAAGAAATCAAATCCCTATTTGGTAACTCAAAAGCTTTCGACACTCCAAAACCGGAGCGCCTTATTGAGCGAATACTCGAAATCGCTACAAATCCCGGCGACCTTGTGCTCGATAGCTTCCTCGGCTCTGGTACCACAGCAGCCGTCGCGCAAAAGATGGGCCGCCGCTTCATTGGCATAGAGATGGGCGACCATGCGGCAACACATTGTTTTCCACGCCTCCAAAAAGTAGTAGATGGAGAGCAAGGCGGTGTTTCAAAAGCACTTAATTGGCAAGGCGGCGGCGGCTTTCGCTTCTATCGCCTCGGAGCCCCAATTTTTACCGAGGACGGTCGGATTCACCCGGATATTCGATTTCCTGTTCTTGCTGCACATATATGGCTCGCTGAAACGAACCGCCCTTGGCCAGCGCCAAGCCCCATCAGCCCAGTATTGGGCGCACACGACGGCATAGCCTACGCGCTGCTATATAACGGCATATTAGGCGACAAGTCCGTCTCCGGCGGCAACGTCTTAACACGTAAAACGCTCGCCACTATTCGCTCTGCTCAAGGTGATTTCACTGGGCCTATGATTATCTATGGCGAGCGCACCGCGCTCTCTGACGCGTCCCTAAAAGCCGAACAAATCGAATTTAAACAAACTCCGTATGATGTGAAGGCCCGAAAATGAAGCTAAAGGACTATCAGAAAGCCTCACTCACCACCTTGCGAGAGTTTTTCAAAGAGGCCCGTATTAGTGGCCCCAAGGCAGCCTTTGAACAACTTACAGCGACGCCTGATTTGGCTCAGCGACTCCAAGGCTATAAGGGTGGCTATAAGCCTATTAAGGGACTGACGAACGTACCTTATGTCTGTTTACGGCTACCCACCGGTGGCGGAAAGACAATCCTCGCCGCCCATTCCATCACCATCGCAAAAGATACATGGATCGAAAACGATTACCCATTGGTTCTATGGTTAGTACCAACAAGTACGATTCAGACTCAAACAGCAGATGCGCTAAAGAACCCGCGCCATCCCTATCGGAAGGTGCTTGAAGAGGCATTTGAGGGGCGCGTTCGTGTGTTTGATATTGGTGACTTTACGCAAATAACGCCGAATGATCTGCGCTCAAATCTTTGCATAGTTGTTGGCACCATTCAGACATTGCGTGTTTCTAACACGGATGGTCGCAAGGTCTACGCTCACCATGAAATGCTGGAGCCTCACTTCACCTCCGTCCCATCATCCGCACCCGGTTTAGAGCGAACTGGCGACACCACGGGCGACGGCAATATCCGGTTTAGCTTTGCTAATGTGCTTCATTTACACAGGCCATTAGTCATCATGGATGAGGCCCATAAAGCCGGCTCTGAGCTTAGCCAAGAGATTTATGAGCGCATCAATCCAACAGCATTAATAGAGTTCACGGCGACCCCTAAAGGCTTCAATAACATCCTTCACTCAGTCACTGCTCAAGAGCTGAAAAACGAAGAGATGATTAAAATGCCGGTCGTGTTGGACGAGGCGTTAACGTGGCAGGGTGCGGTGAACTCTGCCATTTTGAAGCGCGCTGAGTTGCAGAGCTATGCAGCGCTCGATAGGGAGGGTTACATCCGACCCATCGTGCTATTCCAAGCCCAAAAGAAAGGCGAGGAAGTCACAGTCGAAGTGCTTAAACAACACCTGATAGACAATGAAAACATAGCACCGGAAAAGATTGCTGTTGCCACCGGCAAACAGCGAGAGCTCGATGGGATCGATCTCTTCAACCCTGACTGCCCAATTGAATACATCATTACCATCGAAGCCTTAAAAGAGGGCTGGGATTGCTCCTTTGCGTATGTGTTTTGCTCTTTAGCGAATATCAGCAGCGCCACTGATGCTGAGCAACTTTTAGGCCGCGTTCTAAGGATGCCTTACGCCAAAAAGCGTAAGGAAATGGCACTCAATAAGTCTTATGCAAAGCTTGTCTCTAGGCGCTTCTCAGAAGCCGCTACTGCCTTGCGCGATAAGCTTGTAGATATGGGTTTTGATGAAAGCGAAGCCGAAGCGAATATCGAGCCAGAGCAGCCCGGACTCGATGACGGCTTATTTGGACGTCAGCCGCGCCAGCGCCCAACACTGGTTGTTGAGTTGGATGCTACTGAGGATGAACGCAAAGAAATGTCAGCAGCCGTTCCGGGCAAGGTGACAGTTTCAGTCAGTGAAAGCGGCATAACCAAGATTGAAATATCGGGCGTGCCAAAGCTTGCCGAAGAGATACGCTTATTTGATCACACACCCAAGCGATTACACGACGCACTACGAGAGCAGCTAAGCACCTTTAAAGCTGAGAATCCTGATGATGTTTCACCAGCACAAAGCGGCGACGTCTTTATAGTGCCTCGCTTAATGACTCGTGCTCAGGGCGAATTAATCTACGCCGACACTGATATTTTGATGGAGTATCACGACTGGAGCCTAAGCGATTGCTCCGCTCAACTCAGCGCCAAGGAGTTTGACGTCGTTGAGACTGCCGACTCTTTTGAAATTGATCTGGACGGAAACAGGCTGACCATCTCAATAGCGGATAGTGCGGATCAGCTTTCCTTAAATATTAGTGTGGATGATTGGACTCCTACCGTCCTTATTCGCTGGCTCGATAGTCGAATTCGTGACCCTCTTATCGGTCAAACTGAGCTACTTGCATGGCTTAGCGATGTTGTCACCTATTTGACTCGCGACAGAGGCATAGCCTTGTCACAGCTCATGCGTTGTAAGTTTATTTTGGCGCGCAAGCTGATTGACAAAATCAAAGGATTCCGCCAAGAGCAAAGAGAACATGCCTATCAGTTAGGCTTGTTCGGCCCAAGCGCCAAAGCCGAAATTTCATTTAATGAAGGCATCAAGTTCTTCGATGATATGTATGCTGGCGTGCCGAAGTATCGCGGCAATATCAAGTTTAGAAAGCATTTCATGGGCACGTATGATGTGCCCGCTTTTGACGGCAAAGATGACGGCGAAGAGGTTAAGTGCGCCCAAGTTTTGGACTCTTTGATAGGGCTGAAATATTGGACGCGCAACGTAAGTCGCCACCCGAATTCTTTCTTCTTGCCGACATCCACAGATAAGTTTTATCCGGATTTCGTGGCTCTAATGGATGATGGACGCCTTCTTGTTGTTGAATATAAGGGCAAGGATCGATCACCAGAGCAAAGCAAAGACAGCCACGAAAAAAACCTGATCGGAAAGCAGTGGGCCGCAGTTTCGGCGGGTAGAGCGGTTTTTGTTATGGCGACGATAGAACGCGGCGATCCAAACGAAATTCGCAATCAAATTTCTAATGCCCTTTGATCTAACCCTGCCACGCCTCAAGCTGTCAGCCTCGCTGGCAGCTATTGAGTCACCTAACACCGGCAAGTGGCTATTCAGCCTCAGCTATCGCTTCCCCACCAACCAAGGCGGGGAAAGTAGTCGAGCGATCTTTTCAAACGAAGATCAGGCCATAACAGCCGGGCTCGTCATGCTCACACGCGCCGGTGCTGGGCAGTCACCGGCAATTATTCAGGCTATCCAACTGTGGTCAGCTCAAATCACCGGTCAGCAAAAAAACTCTTAGGTTTTTGAGCTTTACTGGGCATCTGCATAACTGAAAACTCATGGCATAAATGATCCATGTCAGAGTCTGGATCGTAACTTTCAATAATTTGAAGTGACCGCAACGCACCCCTCACGACCATATCTTCTTTCAATAAGTATGGAATAAGCTCGTGGTAAAAGTAGTTTGACCACTGCATATCACTTTGGACATCGGCGTTATAAATGTAGTCAATTTGCGGGTCATACAGCTCATCAAAATATCGATCCGCTAAGACCATGTAGGGCTTTATTAAGCGATTCACCCCATGGTAGCCATCTAGCTTTGTTTTCCATAAGCGCTTAGTTACGTCGTTATCTATTTCAAGAAGCCTTGCTGCTTCGAGATACCGCTCACGAAATCTATAAAGCATGTGCGACGTGGCGCTAGGCATCATGTCTAATTGATCCGCTTTAAACCTTTTCTGATCAGCCGCTCCGCTGACTAAGTACACCGCCGGATTTTCGCTCATAGCCCCTCTCTCAAAATTAAAGCCCACCACTAGCGAACCGGCGTCTCATGGTCTAAACCTTGGTGTAACAGTTACACCAAGGGATGTCATAAATGGACTTGAACACCCAGCTTTTCATTGCCGAGGCCAAGCTTGATGACCTCGATGCCCTGCGCGCCGAGCTCATCGAACACATTGCCCAGATCAAGCTTCTAATAGCTATTTTTTCCGACCTGCCATCCACTTAAACATCTTTTTCATTTTGGTCATTTGTTGAGGCTTTTCTCGGCATTAAGCGCCACCTCTGCGCGCTCAACCTCTGCGTCGAGTTTGGCTAGTTTCGCTTGCCAATGCGCGCTCTTTAAATCAGCCGCCCCGGTGAGCGCCCATGCTTCCTCGCTTGCTTTAATCGCCGCATCAAGCGCCACCCGAAGCTCCTCAATATTCATTGAATATCCCCTGCCAAACATCAAAACCTCAACTTCCCCACTTTTTTGCAACCTCGCAGATTTTTTCATAAGACTCTTTATCGGTCAGTTCTAACGCCATCGTGTCGGCAAAAGTAATTATCTGCTTCTCATCATTCATCAAGACTTTGTCATACTTGAACAGCAGAACCTGCACCGGCTCTGCATCCTCAAAGAAAATAGTCATCCTCATGCCCTGTGCGAACTGTTCCCAGTGGCTAATCAGCAACACTTTTCCATCCACGACCATGGGCTTGAGATTCATTGAGCGCCTCCAATTACTACTAGGATTTTATCCTATCAAATAACTATCTAGCCCACCCTTTCAGGTGGTGTTTCCAACTGGCCTACCCCATTAATAATATGGAGTTAAACTTCCATCCACCCTCGCGGGCAGTGTATCCAACCCAATACTACACGGGCGGTTTCACATGGTGGCTTGCATCCACCCTAAGTCGGGTGGTGTATCCAACGTGCAAAAATACAATCATTTTCGGCGGCATACTTCAATCCACCCTTTCAAGTGGTCATATATCCTATATAGGCTATATACCCTATATGCTCTATATAGACTAGCCATGCCAAGATTTGTCAAAATCCTGGCGTGTCGTAGTCGTTATCTTCCTCAACTTTAGGCTTATTGTCATCAATAAGCCCTAGCTCTGGCTCTTCTTCCACTGCCATTGGTTCTGGCTCTACCGCTGTCACTGCTATTTCTTCGGCCTCAGCTTCAACCGCCGCCTCACCCTGATCAACAAGCTCTTCCTGTGTCACCACTACCTTAACCTGCTCTGGCACTACCTCAACTTGAGGTATTGGCTTCCGCTCAACCCGCACTGGCACTGGCTCTGGCGCTCCCTCTTTTTGAGTAAGTAGTGGCATCGGCGCTGGCAAGGCCAAGCGTGCCGCTTCGATACTCGCTTGCAGCTCAGGGTTAACTAGCTCAACGCCATTCTCAACAGCCAGCCTCACACACAGCGCCTTAAATTCAATATCGCCGGTGACTTCTAAAGCGCCGCCCCACTTGGCTTGCGCGACCAACAGGGCATCGAGCACCGCCTGCTCGTCCATGGCATGGAAAATGGCGATGTGATGGCCTCGATCAGTAAAGGCAATTTCATCAGCGCCCTTCCGTCGGTAATGAACACTTTGTTTATCAATAATCGTGTCATAGCCGGGCAACGACACCGGCGCAGCAGCTCGGTACTCAAAACCAATGACAAACACTAGCTCAATGCGCGGGTAAC
Source organism: Paraperlucidibaca sp. (assembly GCF_982810325.1). Lineage (NCBI taxonomy): Bacteria > Pseudomonadati > Pseudomonadota > Gammaproteobacteria > Moraxellales > Moraxellaceae > Paraperlucidibaca > Paraperlucidibaca sp. Next base: position 12,306 of record NZ_CEYEMI010000036.1, on the reverse strand, counting down.
GCCGCTGATCAATCACAGCAGCCTCTCCACGGCTGTCCAGCCACGCCTCATAATCAGCCCACGGCTTAAACTGTTTGCGCACCGCCTCGCGCTGCTTCGCCTGCCGTTCTCGCATCAGCTTAAGCTCGGCATCGTGGTCCAGTTTTATCGCCGCCGAGAACGCATTGCGGGCTTCACCCTTGCCATGCCAGCTCCGGCGCCGAAACAGCAGCTCGCGCATTTCGTGATGCCGAGCTTTGATCGAGTTCAATTCACGCTCATGGGCATTCCGCAACATGCCCAACTTCGCCTCTTTAGCCGCTCGCCGCTCGCGCCGGTCGCGCTGCCACTCACCAAACAGTGCATCTATGGCTGCGTTTTCAGCGCTGCTTCCATTTCTTTCAGTTCTTGCTCCAGCTCCATTTGCAACGACTCCGGCTCCAGATCGGGAAATTCCAAGTCCCGATCCACTGTTGGATGGTTGCCAAGTTCGGGCGTCTCGGCCTCGATCAAAGCCTGCTCGGGCTCCAACTCTGGCGGCGGATTCCCGTCGCAAGCTTTCAATTTCTTGTCGATAAGCACGTGCATCAAATTGCAGAAAACCAGCAGGCTGTCCTTTTCGTCCAGCATCCAAACGGCATTCGGACAGGACTCGCATGCTGTTCCCACTGAGTGGCCGAGCCCCGCCAATAGGCGGCTTTGCGGCATGCTTGAAGTAGTCATTTATTCCCTCTCTTGCTGGCTCATATTTACCCAGCTTCTTTTGAAGTTTTGGAAAGCTAGCCAAACGACTAACCGTGCTTGCTTTTAATATCTCGCCCTGAAACTCAATCACTGCACCACTACCAACCCGCTCGTATTTCATGCCGAGCGCATAAAGCTCTTGGTGCAACGCATCCCAACTGGCTGCGTTTTTGAACACGTCACCAGCGGCTTCGATGGCCGCGCGCGCATGCGACTTCTCGCCCGTGCGTATCTCAAAATCATTCGCGCCACTGGGCAACGGTTGCGCCTCTGGCTTGGGCTTTTTGGTCGATACCAGTTCACCATCGGCACCGACAACAAACCGCGCGCCTTTCTCCGGCGCCCAGCCCTGTGCGTGCTCGATTCGCGCAATGGCTTGATGCGCTGCTTCGCGATCAAAGCCCTTATTGATTTCGATGGCAGCGAACGTCTCTTGGTCAATGCGATTCACCGCAATGTGCAAGTGGCGGTTGTGCGTGTCGGTGTGCAGCGCCGCGACAGCTTGGCAACCCGTTAGCCCAAGCTGATCCATGAAAATATCCACCGCCGCCTCTGCCTGCGCATCGGTGGGATGCTCTCCCTCCCGCCATGACATGACGTAGTGATTGAGCGGATTCTTAGAGCGTGGACACTCAGCCGCAAGCCACTGCATTTCGGCTATCTGTGTCGGCAAGTCGGTGGACATAAAGCCCCGAGTAATCACCTGCCCTACACGCCAGTCCAGCTCGTTAGCGTTGGGCTTGTCGTTGGTGATGTACTTAATGAGGTGCGCGATGTGCTCGCCCTTGTCTTTGACCTTATCGGCTTTAACGCGCTTGACGATCATTTGGCTAGCGCTCTAAGTGCTGCTTCTAATTCACCCATGGCGCTAGCGATTTTAATGTTGCCCGCGCTCTCGTTATGCAGATGCTTGAGCAACCCGCCAATTCGGCGTAGCTCACGGATCGTTTCTTTGTCGGTGTTCGCCACCACCCGCTTGCCCAGCATGTGGGAGCGTATGAATTCTGACAGCCCCATGCCTGCCATGTCGGCCTCTTCTTTAAGGCGATCATGCTCGGCGCGGGTAAACCGTAGGTTAGCCCTCGCCACCAGTGCATTTGGATCGCCAAGATCAAACATGAAACCCCTCCATGAAGCTCTTTTCAGGATCAACGCGCAGCTTTGACAGGTTGAGCCCCATTGAAAGAAGCGAAGCGCCGAACAATGTGGCGTGGATTGCATAGAAAAACGAAGTTTTTGTATGCTAATCCCCATCCTGCTATAGCCCTACGGGCAAGTGCGTACAATATAGAGACTTGCACACAAAACGACCACTTGCAATAGGCAAAATCCACGATCTATACTGGTTTCAACAGTATAAAAAGCGGGTTTTGCATAATGACGACAACCACCTTTACACAAGCGATGGCGCAGCAATTAAATAGCAAGCTAATGCAGCTTCCTGCCCTATCGCCAGCAGAAATTCAGCTCAATAAAAAGCAGCTTATTGAGCAAATGGCTGACGGCATTAAAGCAGCGCGTGAACAGGGTTATTCACTAGAACAAATTGCAGAAGTTTTACGCAATGAGAACGCAGATATTTCACTCTCTGTACTGAAGCGTTACCTGCCAAAAGACGCATTACCAGCCACACCTAAGCGCAGAGCTAAAAGCACAAAAAAACCTAGCAAAGTGCAGGTTTTAGAAGCATCAGAAGCGCCGAATACGCAAGAGGCAGAGCAAGATGCCGCCCAAGATTTAACGCCCGTTGCGCAGGATACTGCGCAGCCAGAAGCGCATGATTTTGCAGCCCGTAGCGCACCATCTGACGCTGAAAAATACCCGCACCGATTCACTCCTGAACCTGAGCCTGACAATTTCTAATGACGATTTATTACGTGGGCGGTAGCAAAGGCGGCGTGGGTAAAACCCTCGTCGCTTTCACGCTCGCGGATCACCTCGGTAAACAGAAAAAACCGTTTGCCATCGTCGAAACGGACAGTGCCAACCCAGATTTTGCCGCAGCGTTTGGCAAGGCACAGAAGCCGCCGCCAATCCTGCATTTAACACTGGACTCGCAAGCCGCTTGGCGCGACCTGCTAGCCTTTGCCAATCAGCATAAAGACCACGATGTAATCCTTAACTCAGCCGCAGGCGGGATCACCTTTATCCGTGAGCACGGCGCAGCGTTTGAAGCCGCTTTGATTGCCAATAATCAGCAGCTCGTCACGCTGTGGCCGATCAATATGGAGCGCGATTCGCTCATGGCTTTGCGCCAATATCTCGAAGTCATGACGTTTCGTTGTCACCCAATTCGCAATCTTCACTACGGCGATGCGCACGAGTTTTACCTGTTCAATGAGAGCGAAATGAAGCGCGAACTGGACGCCAAAGGCCACCACACAATCAACCTCCCCGCCCTCGCTTCACGCTGCGCTGTGCAGCTTCGCAACAGCCGTTTAACACTGCCAGCCGCCCACAATGCCATGCACTTGCTAAACCGCTGCGAGCTTTTTAGATGGCGACTTGCCTGCCACCAACAATTTTCGGAGATCACTCAATGATCGCTATTGAAACCGTTTCGCTCTGGCTTGGGCGACAAGCCACGCCAGATGAAATGACGGAAATCCATCGCATTCAGGCAGCGCAAAAGCTGCATAACAGCGATCCATTCTTGTCTATTTATGCCACTTTGCTCGCCCACAGCTCGATGATCGACGCCGCCCCGGTGAAGCTCAATCAATCAATGGCTGAGTTTGCTGAACGCGCTACTAAGGTCGCCGCCGCTGAAATTAAAAAGTTGGCAGCGGAAACGACCAATGAAATTGCCAAGGCAGTTTCAACAGCCAGCCAGAAAGTGGCAAAGGATGTCGCAGGCGCTGCGCGCTGGCGTTGGATGTTGAGCGCAGCCGTTGGGCTAACGCTCTGCATGGTTTTCATCGGCTACACGGCTTTCACCGCTGGCAATACCGCAGGCCATCAAAGTGGCTTATTGGAAGCTCGCGTCGAGATAGCCGCAGCCGCTTGGGCGAATACTCGCGAGGGAAAAGCGGCCTATCAACTAAGCAAGGATAACGAGCTAGGGCATATTATCGATTGCAGCCGCCCCGGCTGGATCGCTAAAAAAGGCTTTTGCTATCCGCACTCCAGCACCAACGGCACGTATGGCTGGAAGCTCCCATGACTTTGCGCTGCCGAAAATGCGGTTGGCAAGGCGACCAAGCCGCCCTTTTGAACGGCGAAGCCTGCCCTCGCTGCAAGCTCCTGATTGCCAGCCTCTTGATCCAAAAGCTTGCCTATCGACAACCCCGCCGCCATCAAAAACCCGATTGATTTAATCATCCACTTATATTTGATAGGATAATTTCCTATCAAATAAATATGCAGGCTCCACATGACTTCTTTCACATTGATCGCCCTGCTCGTAGCAAGCGCAGCCTACGTCATTCTCTGTGTCATCGCCGAGCGCTTCATCATCCCGCCATACGCAAGGGCCAAAGCCGCGCGACTTCTCACTGCTGTCGCAGATGGCGATCCCGTTGCCATCCAGAGATTCATCGCTCTACATGCCAACACCCGCGACCTCCACTGCATGTATCTACTGGGCAACCTCTACCACAGTGGCCACGGTCTTACGCATGATGACGAAAAAGCTGTGTCGTGGTATCGCAAGGCGGCATTGAAAGGCCACACATGCGCCCAAGCTAACCTCGCCCGCTGTCTATTAAAGGGCTTTGGCATCAGCATTGACGCCAAACAGGCTGACCATTGGATTAATCAAGCGGTTGCCGCCAACCCCACTGACGCCGAAGCCCAGCTATTTATCGGCCTTTTCTATGCTGAAAAACCCGATCACCCTACGGCTATTGATTGGCTTACCAAGTCGGCAAACCAAGGCTCGGAAGATGCTAGAACACTACTGATAGCCATCGTCTGCCCACAAATAACTATTTAATAAAGGCCACCATTTAGCCCCTGAAAAGCTCAAAGAACTCGAAAACCAATAGCTGTAGATTAGGATACAATCCTATCTATTGTATTAACTGATGAAGCGCCCATGAAGCCTAAAAAGTCCCGCGCATGGCATGATTTCTATAAAGCCGAAGCGGCATTTATGGATTCCATCGCCGCTTCATCAGGCTGTTTGTTTGCTCACGGCGAGGATCACTTGCCGCGCTATAAACGCGCCAGTGATGGCGACTCAGTTCGCATCGAACCACCAAAACATATCTCTTGGGTGGGGCAAACCCACATGCCCAAAGCCGAGTTTGATATGGAACTGGCGAAGCTAAAAGCCTTGTATCAGGCGGCACGCCCTGACGAAGTGAAGCGCTTTCCAAGTCGTTTCCCTCAGTATTTCGAGCATGTTGAACAGATAAACATTATCGAAAACGAAGCCTTTGACTCGCAGACGGTAGATCCAAAATCCACCTTTTTCACGGTGTACGCCAGCTCGTCATTGCTGACGAACCCGCACGATCTTGAAGCCTATAAACAAGTGCTAATTGAGGCGGGATTCACTGCGTCAATTCGGCATGAGGTGCGCAAAATCGCTGGTTTTGAAATGGAAATGGTGTGCCTCAATATCTTAACGCCTGAGCTTTTTAAGTACGCCGAAGCCTCGGCTATTCAGATTCGCCGCTCCAGCGGCAAAGCCTACCGTGGCAATCTTCGCCACGTTGGCGATAGCTCAGCGAGGCGCATCAACGTAGGCTTTGTATTGGTTGATCAGGATAGCGATGTGCGGGTGGTCAAGGCCAATCCGCAAGCGCCACGGCCTCACAGCCTAGCCCTGACAGGCACACTCATTGAGTTGCCTTTGCCGACGACTTACCATCTCTATAAAAAGGCTTAACACCATGCCAGCCGATCAATTTTACGCTTTGCAGCGTCTCCTAACGAAAGAAGCCGCCAAACACGGTGATGGCGTTGAAGTGCAGGACAGGCGAGGCACTGGCACGGTCGGTATTTCGCTGTTTAGCCTCAGCGGCGACTATCATTCCGTTGGAAACGAGTGGATGGATGACGAACTGGACGGCCTGCCGATCAGCGAGGCGCTGACCAAAGCATGGTCAATCGCCTACGCCAAAGCTGAGTTTGAAGAGCGTGCAAAAAACGAAAAGTAGCTAGTCGCCATCCAGCAAGATTTCAGCCGTGTTTCCGCAGTCGGCGCAGTTCGTAATAACTAAAATGGCAAAACCATGTTCGCCGTTATCGACCTTCTCTCGAGTCTGCGTTATGCCTTTTGACCAGCACCCGTTCTCGCACTCCAAGGGCTCATAGTTATTCAAATTGAACTTGAAGCCCTTTTCAAAGCGCTTTTCCCACTCCATTTTGCCTCCCTAAAAAGATGCCATAACGTGCGCCCGTCTCTTTAAGCCACACCATGTCTGCCTCTTTTTTTTGCCATGCAATAGCTGTTACTGACGTTATAGAAGCCCCGTAATAGCCACCATCCCGCACGGTTCGCTTAAAGCGATTGATCGCCCAATGTGCCTCTTGAAGCTTGTCGCGCATCAAGCACTGGATTGCCCCTCTAAATTCTTTGTCTTTTTCTGACTGCTTCTGGTGAGCTTTTAGCGGCCATCCTTCACTAAAAAACTGGTCTGTCGCACGCGCTGCCAATACGCAATCATCAAACTGGCTAATAATTGCGACCACTTCTTTATTTAGCTCGCGGTTGTTTCTATTAAAGTCCCGTGTTGCTCGCTCAGCCGCACCAATAGCCATGCTCTTCTCCAATAACCTTATTAGGATTTCATCCTATCATGTAAGTATCTGGTCAACACCAAGCCCTCGCATCACCTAATGATCAACCAGCTTTTGCCTCTCTATATAGGCCATATATACTATATAGCCTATATAGGCTATATGCTCTATTTGTTTGGCTTGGCGATGGCCTGCAACTCGGCAACGACGGTGCTTTTGCCTTGTCGTGCAAGGTAGGCAATCGCTGCTTTAACCACGTCTGATCGGCTTGGCTGGAAGCCAGTCGCCATCAGCTTGAGCGTATCAATTTCTTCGCTGACTGCGGTTGTCAGTGAAAAGATATGGTTTTTCGCTCGCGGTTTTCGCTTCACCACGGTTTTCAATTTTGCCATATCGCTGCGCGTATGCAGCGGGGCAGCTTCAATGAATTTATTAATGTCGTCTTCAATATCTATCTGCTTATCAGCATCGCCGGTCACGACTTCGGCAACCACCACTTTTTTATCGCTCTTTTTTAATCCGCCGAGTGCCATGTCAAACCTCCAAAAATTCGTTAGCCATCGCCATCAGTTCGGCAACCGCCTTGGCATCGTTGCCGTTTTCCAAAACGCTTGATCCATCTTCGTCTGAGTCGTCATACACGTTGCGATTCATTGTGACCGCATCTAGTGGCTCGATCCCAAAGCTCGCACAACTGGCTTTCGCATCAGCGATCCGTGGAAACTGGCTCGGCATCGCCGGGCATTGGGTAATGACTGCGTTGGCTTTCAGTGCGGGGTTCACCGCCAAAGCCAGCTCCACCAGCTCAGCCACGCTTTCAAGCGTCTTTAGATCCCGCCGTTTGGGGCGAAATGGTAATAAAGCATGCGTGGCCACGGTCATGCCTGATCGAAGCGCCACCGAGTCATGGCCACCGCAGTCAATGACGATGTTCGCGTAGCGCTTCTTCAAGTCTGCAATGGTTTCGCGGATATTGCCGTTAGCAATAACGCAGGGCAGGGCAGCTACTGCCTCGTTTTGCTCACGCTCTTTCGCCCAGTCTGACGATGTGTGCTGTGGATCGCAGTCCACTAACAGCACGTCTTTACCGCGCATTTGCAGATAAACAGCGAGATTCTGCGCTAAACAGCTTTTGCCACTCCCGCCTTTTTCACCACCAACTAAAATGATCATCGTCAAACTCCGCAAAGTCTATATGGCCTATATACGCTATTGATACTATATAGCCTATGCAAGCTATATGCACTATATAGCCCATATAGTTTTACGGCATTACTCCCCTAGATTTTTCAATAGGGGAGGGGAATGCTCAAACCCACATAAACACTGACTTCTTCAATACGTATTAGCCAATACGCATACCTATTGGTTAATAGGTATTGCATTCCAATTTGTACCATTCTTGCCTTGCGGCCATTTGGTATCGGTGAATCGGTGGGCAAGTGACCGTGACTGGTTTTGACATATCTGGCCTATGCAATTCGTTAAATGACATTTTGACACGCGCCAGCTTTGTCATATTTAGTCTATGCACCCCTCGAAAGGGGCTTGTAAGCCCACTTCTAAGTGGCATTACGTTCCGTTTAGTCAATCATGCTGCGCACCATCCAGCCCAGCGCAAATAGCGCGAGGCCGATAATGCTAATCAAGCCCCAGGGCTTGTCATTGCTCGGCATTGGTTGGATTTCAGCTTGGTTTTTCATGATTAGTCCTTCGCTTTAGTGGCTGGCTTGTTGTCTGCCTTTAATTGAGCAAGCTCAGCACGCAGGCGCTCAATATCTTTCTCCGCCTTTTCTTCTGCTTTCACCAAAGCAGTGGCCATGGCCTCCGCTTTAATCGCACGCTCTTGCAGGGCATCCGCCACACCACGCAACTTATCCGCCGTTGCCACGCCGTCAGCCGCCGCCTTGCTGGCCTCTGCTACGCGCGTTTTTAGGTCGGTGATCGAGGCATTAGCCGCTTCCAGCTTTTGCGTATCGCGCGCAGCCGCCGTGTTAGCAAGCGCCAACTCTTTATTAACTGCCTTAATCTCGCTTTTCATTTCCGCCAACTCAGCTTCCAGCTTTGGCAGGCTTTCAAGGCGGATGTTTGTTTCAGCCAATGCCTGACGCGCATGCTCTGCTGCTTCGCGCTCTTGTCGTGCATCACTGGTCGCTTTCTCACAAGCCGAAGTCATAATCTCAAGCTGAGTCGTTAGGCTCGACTCGCTTTCTTTTAGATCAATGATGGCCTGTGCCTTTTCTTCGTTTGCCAATTCGCTGTCCACCAATTCGCCACGCACAAGCGATAGCTCATTGGCAGTGTCTGCCAACTCGGCATGCAGCTCAGCGCTGCGTTGCGCCTCACTTTTTCTTGCCCACCCGATAAACGCTTGTTGCACCTCGGTAGGGATGCTGGCTTCAACAGCCAATGCCTTAATTTGCCCACTCTTCCATTTCGCAAAAATTGGCCCTATATCGCCATAGGAACCGCCACCAAGAATGCCCCGCACCCGCTCAATCGTTGGGCGTTCGCCACTTCCTACAATTTTTTCAGCCGCTGCGCTGACTGACTCATACGACACTCGCTTATCCATACCCACCTCGTAATGTGTAATATATAATATGTAATTTACATATTACAATTTACATATTACTTATTACAAGTAATATCAACCTTTTTTATAATTTATTTTCGATCCACGTTTGCGCCGGTGTTGTACGGACAAATTCACCCTGATTTAACCGCTTGAGAGCTGATTTAAGCCACTTTCCCTGCAAAACCCTCACCCTAATCAACCCAAAGGCGCGTTTAGCGACTCTTACGGCCTCAGATTTGCGCTGCAACTAGCCCAGTCGCTGGCCTAACAGACCCGAACCCGCTTCAAACTCCAAATATCCAACAAGTTTTTGCCTAAATTTAGAGCCAGTGGCGCAATGCCACCGCTCAAGGCTCTTTTGTCATTCAGGGCAGGGCAGCGGCATCCTGCTCAGGCCATGGATGATGGCCTTCGGCCACCACGGAACAACTCTATGACCGCCAAAGGCGCTCACAGTTTGTTTCCGTTTCAACCACAACCTTCACAGACAGCAGCCCTTTGGGCGAACCACCAAAGAGCATTAATTTATTGAGTCGATTCAAGAGCGCCGTTTGCGCGGATTGAAGGTATCCGAGTCAGTTCTTTTGCTGAGGTCTGGAGTCAATCCCAGCACCCAGAACCAATCAAAATCAAACGCAAAGCACTGCGAATGCAACAGCTATACGCTCGCACTTTGCACCTTTTGCGAAAACCCAGTGTTTATGCGGGTTTCAGGGGGTCTGGTCTCTAGGCTTGCTAAGCCATCCTTTAACGCTCCGCAGTGACACACCCAACGCATCTGCGATGGCCTTTTGAGTCATACCCTTGGCACGCAGCACCATCGCCTGCTCACGCTTCTGGTGGCTCGCTAGAAGGTACTCTTCCCGACTCAGCGCATGCCGCGTAGCGTTGGCCACCTTCTTGCGCTCCGCCTTAACGCTGTCGCAGATGATCGTTTTAAGCTGTCGTTGTTCATCAAGGCTGATCGCAAAGTCATTGATCAGCCTCTCGTTCTTCGGCGTGTAAAGGGGTGTCGTCAGCTGGCCGTTAAACACCACCTTTTCGCCTCTGGCATGCGCCTGTGCTCGTTCTAATAGGCTGCACAGCGAACCCGCGCCAGCGTTCCACTTAGGGTCAATCTGATACGCCAGCTCTCTGGCCTCAGACTCCATGCGCGTTGGGCATGTTTGCCCTGATAAAAGCATGAAATTGACCTGCCAAAAGAGCGTTTTCATGCGCTCGCCAACTTTTACGCCGCCACGCATTTTCATTAGCTGACGCAAGTCACTTAGGCGATCCCAGCTAAGCTGCCCAGCGTGACAGCGCCGTAGGCCACGCTGCCGCTCAGGTATGTCTTTCTTAAATGCTTGACGGGCTGTGTAGTCTGGCGCGACAAGGTTTAGCGCCGCGCGGGGCTTCACTAGCGCACGCTTCGGCTTGGGCTGGACTACCGCTCTGGCGTGCTCTGCAAGCACTTCCTGGACTTCTTGTTGATCCGTAATCAGCTCGCCGCTCGGCAGCAAAAGCTCAACCATGTCCTCAAAACTGTACCTGACGACTACCCCTGCATCTTCTTGAAGGTGCATCACTTGGCAGATTTCGCCATTCTTTTTGTTCGTCGTGTTGGGGATTCTCAAAACACGCGAAACATCGCGTGCTTGCGCATCCGCGCCTGCTTCGGCCAGCAAGCCTACAAGCACTTTTTGGCATTCATTCCACTGAGCTATGCGCCCAGTCCGAACCGGCGAATCCAGCAGCCACTTCGCCTGCATGCCTCTGCCTGAATTATTAACAATACTTGGCGGCGGTAGCCCAGCTTCCTCGCAAAACCAAAGCGCGGCGTCCTTCAAGGCGTCTTTGCTGCGCCCAGCCGCCCACGGCAGATTGTAAGAGTCGAGATCAACAAATAAGGAGGGCGCTTCTTCAAAATTGACAGCTTTTCTGCCCCAGCCGCGAAATCGGTTCATGCTGTAAAAACAGTTTTCAGCCGTGTTAATGGTGGCGAGCGCCCCATTGAGCTGTGCTACCGGTACGCTAAGCTGCTTCCGCCCGTCTTTCTCATTTGATCCATCAAGAAGAAGAAGCGCCACGTTCCCAAAGTCATCAAGCCCGTGCATCAGGCCGACTTCTTCCACGCCATTGAGTAGGCCGTGACTAGCCGGTAGAAAGAGCGCAGCGCCGCCGTCGTGGCTTTGCCACCACGCGCTTGCTTCACTCTTTTGTTTTCTTACCGCCATAAAAAAAGCCCAGTTGTTTTGCAATTTGTTTGCACAACTCGGGCTTCTTTAGTAATATCAACACTGTTCTGTTGTTGAGATTGCTCGTTGCCGCGAGTGATCTATAAACCCTCAAGGCCTGCCAGCTTTGGGGGTTTTTTCTTTCTGTGCCCTGAAATTACTCTATTTCGGTCATTCGCGCCACCCCTATTATTTACCCACGCTCCAGCTTCTAAAGTTCAGCTTTTCATTGTTTTGAATTTCTAACTACTTGAAAACACTAGCATCATATAAAGACCATAGTCTTTATGTGAGCTCTATAGTCATGTCTAACTAACCATCGTTTCAGAAACATTGCGTTTTCAATCAGCCGCACTACCCAAAACACCCCTCTCATGTTACAAATCTCGTATCTAAAACAAAGTGCCTCTAACCTATGTCACAACGTATTGGATACGCGAGAGTCAGCACATTCGAGCAAGACCTTGATTTACAGCTCGATGCGCTGCATCAAAGTGGCTGCGAAATTATCTATGAAGAGAAGGTATCCGCCGCCAGTTTTGCTCGGCCAGAGCTAACGCAATGCCTAAAAGCATTGCGTCCCGGCGACACCCTCACAGTGTGGCGCTTAGATCGGCTTGGTCGCTCATTAAAGGATTTGGTTGAGATCGTGACTGAGTTAGAGGGGCGAGGCGTGCATTTCCAAAGCCTCAACGAGTCCATCGAAACAAGCACAGCCACCGGCAAGCTGATGTTTCACATCTTTAGCTCACTCGCTGAGTTTGAGCGCTCGCTGATCCGCGAACGCACTTTGGCTGGCCTCGCTGCCGCCCGAGCTAGAGGCAAAGTGGGTGGCCGAAAACCGGCGCTTAATGACAAGCAAAAGCGTGAAATACGCGCCCTTCTCAGAGATCGAGACATCCCAATAGCCGACATAATGAAGCGCTATAAGGTCAGTCGCACCACCGTCTACCGTGTCTCTCAAGAGGCCAAAGCCGGCTCAACAGGCGAGCCTAGCGATGAATAAACTACAACTTATTAATACGGCGCTAATCCTCTGTTTAAACGGCTTTCCGGCAAAACGGGTTGATCGCTGTTCTTGGGCATTGCATGTGTGATCCG
>NZ_CEYEMI010000035.1:5811-19102 GCF_982810325.1 Paraperlucidibaca sp. | reverse complement strand
TTTTCATCAAGATAAAACGTAAGCAACATGACTCAACGCGAGGCTTGTATGGCAATCGCTTCGGCAATCTCGCAATAGGAGTCTTCTTGCAGAAAGTGCTTTCCAGAGACCTTTTGGAATGACGTTAAGTTAAGTGCATTCATCAGTGGAGGGGCATATTGTGCGCTTTTCAGCGCTGGATCTTCCATGCCCCAAATGAGTTGAGCCGGAAAGGCTCGTACTGCGAGACTGGCTTTAATCGCGTGCTCAAACTCTTTTGTTCGATTGAATGAGGACATTATTTTCTGAAAAGCTCTGCCTCCATCTGGGCCTAACAATAACTGCCCATAAGCAGCCGCTTCATGACGGCTAATGTTATGCATGCCTTGTAGCTTCATCAAAAAGTAAAACAAGGGTGTTCGCGCCGACTGTAACCAAAGTCGACCAATGACAGGCCAAGCAAATGGTTCCATCGTCCAAGGGCGGTGGAAAGTCGACACATCGACCATGGTATTGAGCACCGTTAGAGACAATATTCGCTCTGGCAGTCTACGAATTAGATCGAAACCAATGGGGCCTGCAATATCGTGAACCACAAGATGGAAGCGGTCTATGCCAGCAGCATCCAGTGCTAATACATACCATGCGGATAGCCCGCTCCAGCTGTAATCAAAATTAGTCGGACGGTCGGCTAGCCCTAGGCCTGGCAAGTCTAGAGTTATCCCTTCAAAGCCACGTTTAGCCAGTTCAGGTAAAACTTTGCGATATAAGAAGCCAGAGGCAGGTACGCCATGCATACATACAACAGGTTCACCCGTGCCTTGGCGCCAAATGTATGAGTTTGCTCCGGCAACCTGTAATGGCTGACCTTGCTGTTTCCATTGTTTAATCAGTTTTTTTGCCGACATACTCTTTATCTCTTCGAACTATTTAGCTAAGTTGATTTTGGTGTATTTATGCTTTATTTAAGTCGGAGGCAGCTTCTAATTAAGAGTAGATTTCCGTGCAACGTCTCTGTCGCCTCTAAACCACTTAATGGCATCAGGAATGTCAAAAATTAATGATATTGTATTGATAGTGGCTAGTGCGTATAGGTAGAATTTATATTCTCCATCAATCAATGGAGTTGCCAGTATTAGCCCGACTAGTAATAGCCATGGAATTATATGAGGCAGGGCCATAAGCTTAGAAAAGCCTTTTTCATAGAAAATTATAATAATATTTGGTGCTATTGCTATAAGTGATAAAAAAGCGATTATTTTTCCGTTTGGCTCTGAAATAAATAGCAGGCTGGCAAAGTTGATTGGCACTAGTATTAGCGCAACCCATACTTGAACCCATAAAGGGAGTGCGGAAAAAGAAAAGTATATTTCTTTTATTACGTTTGGCTTTCTTGATTCTTGATGTGTCATTTATTTATCCATTGCAGTCGGTTGTGATGTTGTCATCGAGTTTTTCGCATCAGCTATGGAAGATTCTGGTTTAATGAGTTTAAGAGTCATGCGGTCACTCTCCCCGATAGATACGTAGTGGCTGCGCTGCTTATCACCTAGCCGTAAAGTTGGCGGTAGTGTCCAAACTCCCTCTGGGTGCAAGGTAGAGTCTTTAGAGTTAGCGTTGATATTGCTCTGCGCCAACAGCTTGAAACCAGCTCTTTGTGCAAGGTCGATGACATAGCTTTCGTGCATATAGCCACTGCCTTCCTGATCTGATAGCGGTCGTTTTTCAGGTAAGCGATGTTCGACAATTCCTAATATGCCACCTGGTTTCAGTGCTTTATAAAAGGCTGAAAATGCCGCTAATACCCGCTCATCGCCGCCGCCACGCATATACCAGTTATGAATACTGCGGAATGTGAGAATGCGATCAGCGCTGCCTTCTGGGGCGAAATCAACATGCGTAGGAGGGTTAAAGCTAACAACGCTAACCTTGCTATATAACTCTGGGTCTGACTGGAGCTTTGCTTCAAATTTTGCACGTGAGTTTCGGTAAAATGCCGACTCTGAGTCGGCATTGAATTGTGCGGCATAGAGCTTGCCTTGATCTCTCAAGTAGGGGGCTAATATTTCGGTATACCAACCACCAGAGCCTGGCCAAATTTCTACGACAGTCATATTCGGCTGTATATCAAAAAATGTGATTGTCTCTAGTGGGTGACGGTACTCATCTCTTTGTGCTGAAACCTCGCGATGAGGTGATTTGATCACGCTATTCAACGAGTCAGCTAGCGCAGGTTCGACTGTTAAAGTAGCTGAAAATAGTAAAGTACCTAAGATGCGTAACATTAGCGCGCTCCTTTATTTGAAAGGCTAAATAAAGTATCCCAATCTCTCAGCCAATAAAGTGTTAGGCATGCTGCTAGCATTGGCCACGCAGCAAAAAATAATAGATTGTTGAAAGGATCCATATACATTTTATAGGAGGAAAATGTGGAAACAGCATGAATTAACAGAATGCCACCATAGGTCCAGCGTCGGCTAAATCCAGTGACAAATCCAATGACTAGTGCTAGCTCAATGAAGCCAATAATGTATGAGAAATTGTGAGATAACCAATCAATGCCGTAAAAGCTTTCGAAGACTTTGCTGCTATGTGCTGGATTGAAAAACTTATCAAGCGTCCACATAAGCATAACAATAAACACCCCTAGGCGAAGTGCTAATAAAGAGCGCGATAATGGTTTCGCTAATGCATCTGATGCGTAAGTTGTACTCATGAACTACCTCATATGGTTTCGTTTTCGGTCAATTATTTGGTCGTGCAATGTGATTAGTTAGATTTGTGCTCTTTGCTATTTTCTAGAGCGCGCTCCACACCGATCATCCAGTGTTTTATCTGTGCCTCGCTTGGTGCTTCAGCTTGGCGGCGCGGCGTAGTAGAGAGCATCAGGCGAAATTGTTTAGCTGCCATTCTGCAGTTGCCGCACATCATTAAGTGGAGGCTGAGCTCTAACCTGAGTCTCCAGCCAAGGTCAGCTTGTTGAGAACCTGCTTGGTGGGCACATATTTCTTTGCAGCTCATCATATTGCTCATCCTCTTGCTCACTAGCCGCTTATCTACACATGCAGTAGTTGCTTGGAGCAGCCTAAAAGTTACAGAAATTCATGAAAATATAATCTGTAATTATCATTTCTAGCAGCCTACTAAGTGATGTACTCATAACGATATGGTGAACATCATGTTTTTACTTTTTGTGCCGTCTCTTATCATTGGTGCTGCTTTGCAAATAGGCTTAATGGTTTCGCCACCAGACCCAAGTGTTTGGCCGATTGAAGATAGTAAAACGGCTGAGTACTTGGCTGAGAGTCAGCAGTCGCCGGTTGATTCATAATGGCTGAGCATGCTGAATAAGCTAGTTCTTGCTCGATGAAGCAGTACTCGATAATGACCAGGGTTGATATCAAGTTCTTCGCATATGGCCTCTACCGTCATGGCATTGAAGTCGGTTAAGACGAGAGCCATGCGCTGACCTTGCGGCAGGGAGGCTAAGTGATGATCAATGCAGTCACCCATCACTCGAGCCTCTAACAGCTTTTCTGGCGTATCGTCAGACCATTGTGAAACAGGTGCTAGCCAACGCCCCTGAGGGCTAAATAACTCGCTGTAAGGATCTGCATCAGGCTGCAGGCCATCTAAAGATACATAGCGATGGTTTTTGCGAAGGTGCCCGTAAGCTTGATTTACCGTTACTTTGATCAGCCACGTTTTCAATGATGAACGGTGCTCGAATTTTTTTATCCCGTCGATTGTGGCAATCCAAGCGTCTTGCACCGCATCTTCAGCATGAAGGAGGCTAACGGCTTTCGCAGCGAAAAGCATAGCGCCACCGTAGCGCTGAGCAGCAAGTTTGTAGGCTGCGCTATCGCCAGCTTTCAGTGCAGCAATTAAGTCATCCTCAGAAACACTATCTGCACCTGAGGTGTCGCTTTTTTTGAGCATAATCCATCCTTTTCGATGCCATTACGTAGCATTTTCAAGAATGTTAAAGTGTTTCTTGGCAGAAATAGTTAAGCAAATTGACTGATCGTCTTGGAATTGACTCAGATCGTCTCAATGAGGCGACATTGCTTATAAGTCAGTGTGTTGCTTTAGCCATTGCGAGGGTGAACAGCCTACTTTACGTGAGAATGCACGATTAAAAGCGCTGGCACTTCCGTAGCCAACCTCTCCGCAAACCTGCTTAATCTGCATGCCCTGACGAATGAGTTGTTGTGCCGTGATAATGCGCCAACTCGTTAAATAATCAGCGGGACTTTCACCGAGAACACGGTTGAAGTGCTCAGCGAACCGTGAGCGTGACATGCCAGCAGCATCTGCCATATTGGCAACGGTCCATGCGCGGGCAGGGTGCTCATGAATTTCCAAGAGCGCTTTCGATAGCTTCGTGTCGAGTAGGCCTGCTAGTACACCACCATGAATGAGCCCTTCAGCCATGCCATGTCGTAGCAGTTTCATGATGAGGATTTCGCAGAGCCGATCGAGAGTACCTTGCCTTCCCTCGGGCTGTTCAAAAGCCTCTGAAAATAATAAATCGGTGACTTGAACGCCATTTGTAAGCGCGCTTAATGGCGCTGCCAAAATAGCAGGAAGTGAGTCAGAGATAGGATTTTTTTGACTGTAGCCAAAATGTATCGTGCCACAGAGCGCTTGAATTTCCTCACCTTCGCTTATCTCAAGGCGATGTTTATTGGGCCTTGGCATAAATAGGACGGTGGGCTCATTAATGACAATTGCCGATGGTATGTTGGGGCCAGAAATTTTGACTGAGCCTCGGTGTATCAAGTGCACGTGGCCTTGAGTCGTATCTTCTTCGAAGTCGTGAACACCACAAATTGGGCCGGTGTAGAAGACACCAGCCTTGAGGCTAAAGTGTGATAGCAGGTAAGTTAAAATATCCATAATGCCCTAAGTATCACACACGCAGCTGCGCCCTACAGCCTAGGCTCGATTTTAACAGCGACCTGACTTGCGCCATTGTTAGCAGTAATCACAGCATATGGCGCATTAGCTTCGGATATTAAGTTGCCCCCAGTAACACTCACTTTATACCCGTTCGGGTAGTGAAGTTTAGGTACAAAGATCGTGGTCTCACCGCCTTTTGCAAATGAGCCTGCGCCGTCTGCACGTAATGTTGTGTAGGACATGTCAAAGACTTTGCTATCGCTATCAAAGTCCCATTTAACAGGTGTTCCAGCGGTTTTTTGCGGGTAAGGTCGAGATAAAACTTTGAGCAATTCTGTGTTGATATTATCGGTTGTTGGCGCTTTAGAAGGGTCCAGCACTAAGCTGGGCGTGCCTGGAAAGTTAGTGGTACCTGTATTGAAATAGGTCCAGTGCATCCAGCCTACTTTGTAATCATCAGCCTGTTTTGCAACTCGTTCTACCGCATCAAGGTCTGGCACTGATCCAAACTCAGTTAGCACGGCAGGATGGCCTTGGGTTTGAGCTTGCGTGATGGAGTTGTCGAAAGTGAGCTTCTCTAACTCATGGCACGTGAGGTCACCGACAAACTTTGGTGTTGGTATGCCTGCGATTGCGCCGACTACGGTTAGCAAACAGTAGTTATGAAATGACAGCACTGTGTTTGGGTCTTTAATGTCAATATCTAGTGCCATGCCGCCGCCTGCTAGTAGGCTGCCTTCGTAGTAGAAGGGGGTGTTTGCGTCATATTGCCGAATCTTGGGAATCACATCGCCATAAAACTTGCTGAGCGTGTCGTTGTGAGGGCAGACCAATGGGTTGAGGCAAAGCGGGGTTTGCAGTCCTGGCCATGGCTCATTCATAAGGTCGTAACCAAGAATATTTGGATTGTTGCGAAAGCGTGTCGCAATGTGCTGCCAGAAGTTAGCAAAGTGGTCCCACAGCCGTGTGTTGTTAACGCCTTGTTTATTAGCCCAAAAGTTATCCCATACTCGCTGATAGACCAGCTGCGCTTCTTTTGGAATTAAAGGCAGCCATGGAATGCCATCGTCATACACCGTCCAGTCTGGGAAGCCTTGGCCTTCAACTGCTTCGTTATACGCATCTTGATGGAAGTCTAATAAGGTCAACACCTTGTGTTTGCCTAGTGCGTTAACAGTGCGTTCAATGCTATTGAGATAACCTTCGTTGAATTGGTCAGGCTCAGGCTCGGCAGCCTTCCACATGAACCCGAGACGAATTGCGTTAAAGCCATGCTCGGCGAGAAAGGCACCGTCATCATCATCAAAACCGACTGATTCAAGCGTATAGGGCGTCTCTTTGGCGACCATATTGAAGCCGTGGAAAATAATGACATGGCCGTCAGCATCGGTTACCCAGCCATTGGCTTGGTTGAACGATGCTTTCGCCGCAGCGGCTTCAGATGATGAGGAGGGTGTTAGCTTAGAGCTGCTAGTGCTCCCGCCACAGGCAGAGACCATAAGAGACAACAACACACCGAGAAAAATAGAGATCTTCATCATTAGGCCGACCTTGTATAGATTACAAAGCATTTTACGGACTACCTAAAGCAAGTCATTGCCGAATACAGTCATCCTCACTGTCCGATTCGGACAAGGCATTGATATCGATGTATCACATAGGCAAAGGGCTTAATTTCAGTATAGATTGAGCGCTGTTTCGGCGTTTAAGCAGGCCCTATGACTCATTTTTCGACATCAGCAGCACACGATCTTAAAGGCGTTGCTGGCGAAGCATCGGCCTCTGGTTTGCTGCGGTATGTTCACGCAGCAAAGAAGCTAGGCGTTGATGGCGAACAGGCACTCAATTTATTAGGTTTGGATCAGCAAGATATTCAGAATGCGCAGCGCCGCTTGCCTGCTGCGATACACGAACGTTTGTTGATGGCGCTTGTTGAGCAGTCGCAGGATGTCTTGTTTGGGCTACGGGCAGGGCTGATCGTGCAGCCAGATGCATGGAGCGTCTTGGGCTATATTTTAATTAATTGCGCCTCACTGGGTGATGCTATGGCGCGAGTGGCCAGCTACGAGCGGCTAGTAGGTGAGCTTGGTGTGAGTCAGGTCGAGCCGTTGGATGGGCGTATTTGCATGAGTTGGCATGCACGAGTCGCCGACCCACAAGTGAAGCGTCATATGGTGGAAAATGTACTTGCGTCTTGGCTTTCATTTGGCCAATGGATTGCTGACACCAAACGCCCACCATGTGAAATCAGGTTTGAGCATAGCTTGCCCGAGAGTGCAAAGAGCGCGGATTATTTTGAGCTTTTTGGATGCCCTGTACTGTTTGATCAGCTGTTTAGCGGCATCGTTATTGACCACGACATGCTAATGCTACCTTTGCGACAAGCCGATGCAGGCTTACTACAGGCCTTAGAGACTCATGCTCAAAAGCAGCTGTCTGCGCTTAGTAGCGATAGCCAGACGTGGCGACTGAAGGTGCGGCATGAGCTTTCTCGTCAGCTACAAAATGGCGCTATCAATAAATCTGAAGTGGCCATTCAGCTGGGCGTTAGTGGCCGAACTTTGCAGCGCTACCTTCGACTTGAAAATACGCACTATCAACTCGTTCTTGATGAGCTGAGGCAAGAACAGGCGGAGTTACTATTATCTGATCCTACGCAGTCATTTATCGATATCGCTCAAGCTTTGGGCTACGAGGAAGTGGCCTCCTTTTATCGTCGATTCAAGCTATGGACGGGGGTAACTCCAGGCGAGTATCGCAATGCCAATATGTCCGAATAGGACAATGAGCATGACTCGATTCGGTAATGACTCTTAACGCCTGAGCCTTACCATGACGCCTCTACGCCAGAGGTATATTCCTGATGAAAGCTAATCTTCTTGCCTGTCTAATTGCATCAGTCGTGATGGTCAGTTGTATCGATGAAGGCACTCGCCAGGAAGAAAGCACAGCGGCTTCTGAATCTGCTGCGCGTGCGGCGCCATTGCCTCGATTACATGCGGAGACAGGTAGCCGAGCAGGAATTTACGATGAGTTCGATCGAGAGGTGTTACTGCGTGGCGTGAACTACACCTCTTTAGGTGATTACTACCAGGGCCATCCTGATCTTCCTCCTGGGGTAAAGCCTCGACCAAATGACCTGCCAAATATGGCCAGCCTTGGCTTTAATGTGATTCGTTTGGTAATCCACTGGTCACAGTTAGAGCCTATACGAGGCGAGCTAAACCAAGCGTATATACGTGAGATTCGCGAGCAAGTGCGCGCTGCTGAAGCTCAAGGTATGTATGTGGTGTTGGATATGCATCAAGACGCGTGGGGTAAGCATATTGCGACACCTGCTGGTGAGTTTTGTTTGCCACCGTTATTGCAGCCTGCCATTGGCTGGGATGGCGCCCCTGATTGGGCAACCATTACCGACGGCTTAAGTACCTGCCGAATCAGTATTCGTGAGCTATCGCCAGCCGTTACAGCTGCATTTACCAACTTCTGGTTAGATAGAAATGGCATTCAAAGCGCTCTAGTGACTACTTGGGGAAAACTTGCTGCTGAGTTTGCGGCGGAGCCTGCAGTCGCTGGCTATGATCTGCTCAATGAGCCTCATCCCGGCTTTTTGCTTGGCGTGTCGGAGTTGCTATCCACAGGTAGCTTTTACGGTCGCGCGATAAAAGCCATTCGCGCTGCAGAAGCGAAAGCCACCAATGGCTTTTCCCACATTGTATTTTTTGAGCCCACAGTGGATTGGTCAGCCTTTGGTGCAACGCTCCCACCACTAAAAGGCTTTACCAGCGATACCAATATTGTCTTTGCTCCTCACCTATATGCCGACTCCATTACGATAGCGCCGCTTAGTATTGAGCAAGGTTTTCAGCTCGCGAAACTAGCGGCGGACTCGCTGGGCACAGCCTTATGGTCTGGTGAGTGGGGATGGTTCGGAGATCCTGTAGAAAATAATGCGAAGCTTCGAGAGTACGCCTCGTTTGAGGACAAATACCGCATTGGCGGCGCATGGTGGGTATGGCGCCAAGCCTGCGGCGACCCGCATTCACTCAATGAGTCTAATGGTGAAATTCCTGGTGATCAGATCGCGCTTTGGCGAAATGGTTGCCCTGGCGATATCGATATGGGCCTTGTGCCTGAGTATGCGCTGACGCTTTCTCGCGCCTACCCTCGTGCAGCACCAGGGCGGCTGTTAACACTTTCCGCTGATATCGACACTGGAGCCATTGAGTTGACAGGTACCACGGCTAATCCTGGTGTTCTCGAGTTGTGGCTTCCCGAACGCATAGGAACGCCAGAGATTTCTGGCGGTGAGCAAGTAGAGCTAAAGAAAATGGCTGGCGGTTTTTTATTATCGTTACGAGTGCAGGGTGACTACCGCGTAAGTGTCACGCCAAGTCGCTAAGTATCCGTTTCATTTATTGTGAATAAGAGAGAATCAATATGAAGAAGCGCAATGTTGCCGTTATTGGCGCAGGTGTATCTGGCGCTATGTCTGCGCGACTGTTGCAGCAGGCGGGTTATACGGTGCGAGTCTTCGAAAAAGAAATGACGCCGGGTGGGCGGGCCATGAGTTGGCGCGACCCCAATCGCGACATTGTGCTCGATAGCGGCGCAGCATTCTTCACTAGCTTCTATGAGCGATTGATCGCATTACTGCCAGAGCTAGGCCTGCAAGATGGTGTACACCGCCTAAGCCGCCAGTTTGATTTTGTCTCGCCAACGGGCATTGATCGTTTTAATGCCAGCAATGTGTGGGCGTCGGCATGGTCTACTTTGTGGTTGCCTACATTAGGTTTGGCGGATAAATGGCGTTTAACCGTTTATTTGGCCAAGATTAACGCGCAGCGCAAAAAGCTGGATTGGGTGTCGCCAGAATCACTCTGCCACTTGGATGACCGTAGCGTGGCAGATGATGCGATAGAGCAGGTTGGTGAAGCTGCTTACCATGCGTTTATTCGGCAAACCATTGAGCCTTTTTGGTTTATGCCCTCCGAGCAAGTGTCGCGGGCAATGTTTGTCAGCATGATGTCGAATTCGGCTGGCGCTAGTTTCTATAGTTTCCCTGGTGGGATTGATCAATTGCCCAGTCGTTTGCTAGGAGACTTAGAGCCTAGTTTTGGCGCTGAAGTCCACGCCCTACTAGAGGACGGTGAGCGTACTAAGTTGTGCTGGCGAGATGCTGACGGTGAGCACGAAGAGGTTTTTGATAGCATTGTTTGTGCGACTACCGCGAGCGTTGCAGCAAAGTTATGCGGTTCGCTTTCGGCTAAACGCTATGACGCTGAGCAGCGTGAGTTTCTTGAAGGGCAGTCGTATTGCGAAAACCTACATGTCGCATTTTTGATTAATCGAGAGCAAGGCCATCCAGTGAGTTTGGTTGTGCCGGCCGGCGTTGGCGAGCGAGATATTGTGGCGCTTGGTTTATGCGGCGAGCGCTATCCGGCGTTGCGTGCTGAGGGTAAAGAGATTGTCAGTTTGTATTTCTCTCCCAAGGCTTCACGGCGTTATATCGGTCAGTCTGATGAGTCGATTTTTAAAGATACCTGGGCTCGTGCGCTTGCGTTTTATCCAAGCCTACCTGTCGATGCTGAGCCACTGCATGTGGCATTGCGTGAAGAGGCAATCCCAGAGTTTGGTGTTGGGCAGTATAAGAAAATTGCCAGTTTTCAGCGCTTGCAGCGCCCAGACTTAGCTTTTGCTGGTGACTATCTGGCAGGAGCTTGTATCGAAGGTGCGTTGGCATCGGCTGAGCGTGCAGTGGCCGCGATACTGAGTGGGAAGTCAAAGTGACATCGCAGTCATCCCAGTATTATCAACCATACAGTAGTAAGCATTTGCTCTTTTGAAGGATCAACTTGTTAGCACCTTATCGCGCCGCCACTGGCTTGGCGCAAATCCTGTCCACTGCTTAAATGCGCGGCTAAACACCGCAATATCACCATAGCCCATGTCCAGCGCAAGCCGCGTGATATCCACATCACTATCGCGTAAATGCGTACAGGCCAAGTTTAGGCGCACCTGACGCAAGCAAGCATCGAAGCTAGTGTGCTCGGCCTTAAGTTTGGCTTGCAGGGTGCGGCTATGTAGGCCTATTAGCTGCGCGACTGCCGACAATGAGCAGTCGCCAGTGGGCAGCAGAGCGGCGATGCAGCGAGCCACTTGACTACTAATCGACATCGGCATGAGTTGCCAATCATCACGCCAATGCTGCTGTAGGCGAGCGCGTAACTTGGGTGAGACGGCCACTGACCGGCTGAGCAAGCCTAGTGGAAATCGTATGGCATAACGTGGGGTTGTCGTATTCACCGAACAGCGAAAAAACTCCTCGCAGGCGCGCAGTACACTGGGAAGAGGCCGTTGTGCGCCAATCCATAGGGCTGTAGCGGTTTCTTGATTAGGCTGAAGCTCGCGCATGCCTTGCTGTAACAGTGCCAGGCTAAGCAGCATGAGTTGCTGGCAGTCGCTTGTATGGGCAAAAGCTAAACTCAGCTCTAGTTCAACTTGGTCGCCGTGGCTATGCAAATGCACATCGATTCCGCGGGCGTGAAAGCTAAGATGGCGCTGTAGCCCGTATAGAGCCTCGCCGATAGTGGCTTTTTCGCACAGCCAAGCACCGAGCGCGCCAACAACTTCTAGCCCTTGGCGGAGGCCGAGCTGGAGCGCAAAACGGGGTTCGTCTAAAACCTGCGCGGTGTGCTCGTAGAGTGCGGCAAGCTTGGGGTAGGACAGATAAATATCGGGGTTTTCTAAAGCTGTGAGTGGTAGCCCAACGGCTTTCAGTAGCGCATTCGGATCATGACCGTGCCGGCGCACGAGCTCGGCATAGCCCAGTAATCCACCGCTTCGCGCAAGATATCGCATGAAATTTACCCATCAGAGCTCGTGATTTATCAAATCATGTGGCCTAACGCGCGTTAATGTCGAGACCTAAATACTGAAGCGACTAGCTCAGCCTTCTGACAAAAAGAATAAAAATCGAGGACTCATCATGGCAACAATTTACGACGTTCTGATTCAACGCGGTCGCTACTTTGATGGCACCGGAGGACCATCACAGATAGCCGATGTCGCCATCAACGACGGACGTGTCGCCAAGGTCAGTGCTGAGCCACTCGATAGCAGCCTTGCCGCACGCGTGATCGATGCCAATGGCCTGTGGATAACACCTGGCTTTATCGATGCTCATACTCATTACGACGCTGAGTTGATGGTCTCGCCGAGCTTGTCAGAGTCAGTGCGTCATGGCGTGACCACTGTGCTGGTGGGCAGCTGCTCGTTGAGCATGATTTGTAGTGAGGCAGAAGATGCCTCGGATATTTTTACGCGCGTGGAAACGGTGCCGCGCGAAAAAGTGCTGCCGATTTTGCAGCAATACAAAACTTGGCGCACACCGGCGCAATGGGTCGAGTTTATTAAAACACTGCCGCTTGGACCTAACTTGGTATCACTGCTTGGCCACAGCGATGTGCGCGTGGCCACGCTGGGGTTGCATCGCGCTACCGATCGCGCCGTTAAGCCTAGCGAGGCCGAGATGCAGCAGATGGAAAAAACGCTAGAAAATGCATTAGACGCTGGCTTTTTAGGGCTGTCGACCATGCGCCTGAAGTGGGACAAGATCGATGGTGATCGCGAGTGGTCAAAAAGCCTGCCCAGTACCTATGCGCGCGCCGGCGAGATTCGTCGACTTAATCGCATTCTGCGCAGCCGCGGCCGTATTCATCAGGGCGCACCAAATGCCGCTAACCCGCTACAAATTTTTGAATACATCGGCGCTGCCTTGGGTTGCTTACGCCGTCCGATGAAAATGACGTTGATTACACTCATTGAGCTTAAAGGTAATTTTACTGTGCGCCCGATGGCGCAGCTGGTATCGCGCTTGATTCAAGCGCTCGGTGGAAACTTCCGCTGGCAGCTAATGCCGACGCCATTCACAGTCTATGCTGACGGCATTGATGTGGTGTTTTTTGAGGAGTTTGGCGCCGGTGAAATGGCGCTTGATTTGCGCGACCAAGTCGAGCGCAATGAGCTGCTAAAAGACGAGGCGTATCGCCGTAATTTCCGCAAGTTTTATGGCGAGAAGCTCAGCCCGCGCGTATGGCAGCGCGACTTTGGCGATGCCATCGTGCTCGAATGCCCGGATGCTAGCTTA
This sequence comes from Paraperlucidibaca sp., assembly GCF_982810325.1. Classification (NCBI taxonomy): domain Bacteria; kingdom Pseudomonadati; phylum Pseudomonadota; class Gammaproteobacteria; order Moraxellales; family Moraxellaceae; genus Paraperlucidibaca; species Paraperlucidibaca sp. Next base: position 6,072 of record NZ_CEYEMI010000035.1, on the reverse strand, counting down.
GTTGGGCGCAATTTTGCCGAAATCGCCACTGAGCGTTCAGTTCATGTCGTTGATTTATTTCTCGACTTAGTCGTTGAATTTGGCCGATCACTGCGTTGGTACACCACCGTTGGTAATGCGCACGAAGACAAATTGCTGAAACTGGTGCACGACCCACGAACATTAATTACGTTCTCTGATGCCGGTGCGCATATTCGCAATATGGCGTTTTATAACCTGCCACTACGCTTTCTCAAGCTAATTAAAAAAGCCGCTGACAAG
>NZ_CEYEMI010000035.1:0-5711 GCF_982810325.1 Paraperlucidibaca sp. | reverse complement strand
AAACGCTTCCTGTCTAATACCTCAGCGATTAATGTCTTGGCCTCAGGCGATGAGCGCTTGCTCATGCAAGTGACCGTGATGCCTTCGCTGCTCGATGGCCAACCTGCGCTAGTCTGCGCTTATGGCAGTGAGGCGCCATGGCCCTGGCGCTTTGTACGCGATGAGTTTCGCGAAATGTCGCCAAATGAGTGGCTGGGCATGACAGTGCTTGATGTGCCAGGCCTTCGCAGCATGGGCTGGCCATTTGTACTGAAACGGGAGCAGTAGAGTCTGGTTTCATATTGGCGGCAACCATGGCGGGGATATGGTTGCGTACATCCATATCCACAAATATCGTCCAGGCTACTAGCGCTACTAATTCAAGCAGTTGCCCCAAGATACATTTCTTCTGCCGCAGCAATGGCATTTTGATTTGAGTTAAAAGCACTTAACCATGTCGAGTAGTTGTGTACTGAGGGCAGATCATTAGGGTGAAAGTTTGGGCGGTAATAGCTGGCTATCATCGGCAGTAATCGCCCCAATATGCCTTTGCGTGGGCCTAGCAGCCAACCTGCACCTTTGCGATAGAGCTTAATGCGCTCGGTCACACTATAGCCATCCATGCCCAGCATGAACCACGGTGCCACCACGGTGTATAGCGAAAACATGATCGTTGCATGCGTCATGGCGGTCACGCGTGTGGCATAGCCGACATTCGCTATGCGCTGCATGACATCGAAGGCCACTGCTTTGTGCTCCATTTCTTCAATGGCATGCCAAGCAAACATCGCACGGACGTGTGGATCAGCCCCAGCCAACATCTCTTTTTCAGCAAAAAATAAGTCCGCCATCATCGCTGTGAAGTGCTCGAGCGCGGCAGTCATTGCCACATTGTATTCAGGTGACAGCTGCTTTAGGCGTCGCTCGGTAATCTCACGCGTGTGTCGTGTGAATGCATCGATGTTGATGCCTTGGCGGCGTAAGCGCTCATTGAAAATAGTGTGTACTTGCCCATGCTGGCCCTCTTGCATGGTGAAGTCCTTAACCTCTTGTAGGAGCTGAGGGTCTTGGATGCGATCACGAAAGGCGCGTACGGCTGAAATGAAATAACGCTCGCCATCAGGAAAAGTCGATTGGACGGCATCGAATACGCGAGTTTTTAATGCGTCACCAGCCATCCAGTAGCGAGGAATGTCTTCGGAATCTAAGCCAAAGTCTAAGCCTTTACGCACGACAATTTTTTCTTTGTACTGAGGACGAGCCATGGGTGATCTCCAAGTAAAGCTAAGCAGTGTCTGATGTCATCATATGTGTCGTCAGCAAGAAAAAGGGATAATATCGTGACAAATAAGGATTAAATGGCGACAGAGTGAAGCACTATATTGGACTTGAGTTCTTAAGTATTTTAACGACTGCCTCAGCGCGCTCTGGCAGTAATCTTAATGCGGTATTGGCCAGTTTGGCGTTGGGCATTCATGCTCAAGAGGGGCGGCCGGAGCCGTTACCCTTGCCGCTACTTGCGAGCCTGCTTGAGCAGCTTGAGACTCGAGCCAGTCGCGGTCGTTTCATTTTTGCACTGGCTGAGGCCTTTAACTTTGATGCTATGCCGGCAGTTTCTGCCTTTCTTGTTAGTGCCCACAGCCTGCGTCAGCTGAACGCATTGTTAGAATGGGTGCCTGTTCTGGTGCATCCTGAATTACGCTTTGATATTGAAGATCATGGCTCAGCAATCAGTCTGCATCCCCGTGTTGACTCTGAGGATCCTAGGCTTATAGATCACCCGCTATTAGTAGAGCTAATGATGGCAATCGTTGCTCATCTCAGTGCTCAGATCGCGCCAAATATGGTGGGTGCGAGGAGAGTAACGTTCAAGCATGCTCCTACCTCCGACCCAGCGCTTTACGAGACATATTTTCGATGCCCAGTTGGCTTTCATAGCGATGCCAATACCATGTTTGGCGATAACCAATTATTAGATGGCATTCTTCCGGGCAGCCTGCCGCATGCGCATAAAAGTGCTGAGGAAACCATCCGTCAACATCTTCTGGGTGATGGTTTAGCTCCACCATTGACCATGCAGATAGACTATTTATTTAGACAACACTTGAGCTTATTCAGCGCTGGCTTAGCAGGTCTTGCGCGGGCAATGAATATGCATCCTAGAGCTCTACAGCGCCAACTAAGCTTCGCTGGTAGCAGTTATTCGATGCTGCTGCGGCGCATTAGACATGAGCATGCTGTCAATATGTTGCGCAACCCTAACTTAGATATAGACACTATTGCTCTAAAGTTGGGCTTCACTGAGCGTCGTAGTTTTACATTGGCTTTTCGGCAATGGCAGGGCTGTACGCCACGCGAATACCGGAGTGCAGCCAAAAGAGTACTGACAACTTAACTTGTCAGATCCTTTGATGTCGGACACTATGTGAGCAATAAAAAATATAAGAAGCAACGCGCATGCAATCTTTTCGCTTGGCGATAGCCACGCTGCTATCAACGATATTGATTTTGGCTCTAACCGCTTGCGGCGGCTCTACTAATGACTCAGGCATTAATGAGTCGTCTGAGTCCGCTGCTTTAGTGAAAAATGAGTGGCCTGCACATAGGCCGGGTCAAGACCCACCTGAAGCACCTCTGATGCTTGAGTCGGTTATTTCAAATATAGATGCGCTAGCTGCAGCTCTGCCCAGTGAAGCATTGGTGGGGATAGTTGACCCAATTGCTATTGGTATGACAGTTAACGACATTACTGATCCTGCGCTTTTATCCTTTCATCTTCGAGCGCTTTTGGCGCAGCTTCAAGGCGGCTCTCGGGTCGATAGCATTTACCATGGCTTTGGCCATCCAGCATATAACGATAAAGTCGAGCTGGTACCTGTTGAGTTCACAAATCGCTATGGCACACGCCTTTATGGTGAGATTGTATTGCCACAGCGCGGAACGGTACCGCCTTCAGCGGGGCCTTTTCCTGTCATTATTGCGCTCGAAGGATTAATGACCAATACGGCCGTATATCGATGGTGGCATCAGGTATTTGCTGATGCAGGCTATTTAGTATTTGCCTTTGATTTTAGCGGACAAGGGTTGTCTGATAACGAGGCTGAAGGTGATCCTGGAAATAATATCGAAGAGGCACAGGATGCTTTAACTTGGTTGTTTGAGAGCTCGCCAGTGAAGTCGGTTCTTGATAAGAGTCGCGTGGGAGTAGTGGGCCACAGCATGGGCGCGATAGCTGCTTTAGGCTTGCAGGCGGTTGAGCCACGAATTCATGCTGTTGTAGCCGGTGCGCCAATTAGTGAGCAGTCCGCTCCTTTTGATGCCAATCCAATCCCTGTGATGATTCAAACGGGTGATCATGATGGTCCGGTCGCCCCGATACCCTTTTTTAACCCCGAAGTAGTTCGCCCGGTATATGAGAAACTAAGTGGCGATCGCGCGTTCATCATCACCGAGGCTGCTACGCACGCCCAACACACTAATTATCCGCTATTTCCAACACCAAGCTGGGGCTTTGAAATAGCTGGGCGTTATTCACTTGCTTGGATGGATTGGCATCTGCGCGGTGATAAAGAGGCTCTTAAGGTATTGCGCAGCGCACATCCTCATTTGTCATACCTTTGGGATAGTGAGGTAAGAGTTGATAACGAGACTGTGGTTTATCGCGGGCAGGGCCTAAGTCCACTTAGTCCTTAATAGATAACAAGTTAACGCAATCAGAGAGTTAGCTTGTCAGGGAAAGCGAAAGTTAAGCGCGGAGCTAGCGTTTTTGAGCGCTGGCTCCGGAGTAGTAAGAAACGCAAAACGGCACCATAAAGTTGGCGATAAAATGTAGCCAGTCAAGGGGAGCCGCTGCCCAAAAGTAATCCCATTGATTGACTACGTTTAGAATGCTCCCGACGATAAGAGCGACAATCACAGCTCTTTTAAGAATGGCGGATCTCGTATTAAAGAACTGTTTAATTGCGTGCATCGAGCGACTGCCTTTATCCAAGTATCATTAGCTATGCTTTTACTACAAGCCTAAGTTGAAGCTCAACTTCTGGAGTTTATGCTTCAGCCAGTTGTTGCAAGATACGTGTATAGTTTTCGACGCCTTGTGCTCCAGTGACGAGATGGCGGTCATTAAATATGATTGCTGGTACGCCACTAATGCCTTTTTCAACCCATCCATTTTCGGCATCTCGTACAGCTGCCGAAAAGCTCTGACTTTCCAGTATGGCTAGCGCTTCATTCCGCTCAAGACCAACTTCTGCGGCTATATCAGCCAGCGTGTTGTGGTCTGATATATCCCGAGAGTATGTAAAGTGAGCGGCAAAAAGAGCCTGTTTTAAGTCGTGCATGGCTCCTTGTTGGTTGGCCCAATGCAGGAGTTGATGCAAATTGAAGGTGTTATGCATGCGCATGTCGTCGGTAAAGCGAAACTCGAAGCCAACGCTGGCCCCAGCCGCGGCCATGCTGTTTCGGCTTTGCTCTGATTGCTCCTTGCTTACCCCGTATTTCTCTGCCACATGTTGGCGTAAGTTCTGACCTTCCTCCGGCATATTTGGGTTCAACTCGAACGGGTGCCAATTAATTTCATATGCTGTACCCGCTGCCTTTAACGCTTGCTCCAGCTGCCGATAGCCGATGATGCACCAAGGGCAAACCACATCAGAAACAATGTCTATCTTAAGTACGTTTGTGGTGTTGGACATTTTTTACTCCTGATGCTTATAGGGCTTATTTTATTACTGGCTAGGGGCGTTAAGTGCTTTATTCCAGGTGAATTGCTTGAATGCATCATCTACAGGAGTCTGAGCAATGTGATTGGTGTAGTTGCTCATGACTTTTTGGCTAAGTCCAAGAATTACTTCTAGTACGTTTTGTTGATTAAACCCTGCTGAGTAGAAGCCCTCAAGCTGCTTGGGCTCCATCTCACCGCGTTGACGCACCATTGCAAGTGTAAAGTCGCGTAACGCTTCCAGCTTGGCAGTAGGGAGGGGGGTCTCATCACGCAGTGCGTTGCTAATCTCATCGGAGACTTTCATTGATTTGGCGATGCCTGTATGCGCAGGAACGCAATAATGGCAAGCATGCTCAACATTAATCGTTTGCCAAACCACTGTTTTTTCATCGGCGTTGAAGCTGCAGCTAGCAAACAAATTATGTAGAACTTGATAGCCATCGAGCAAGCTGGGGGCTTCAGCCATTACCGCATGCAGGCCTGGAATCATGCCAAAGGCTTTTTGTGACTTCTCAAGTAGTGGCTTGGCTGCTTCGGGTGCGCTGTTTTGATCGTGTAAAGTAAAAGCGTTCATAGGGAGTATCCTTTTTGAGTGATCGTTCAATTAAGAATTCAACCTTAATTGCATCATCAGGCTCAGTCAAGCTATTATTGAGCGATCGTTCAATATCCATGTAGATAACTGCATGTAAACCCTTCATGTGAGAGATTAGGATGTCGAGAAAAGCTAGCTTTGATCGCCAAGTAGCACTCAATAAGGCCGTTGAGCTGTTTTGGTCGAGGGGTTATTACGCCTCATCGATGAAGCATATCGAGGAGGCTCTTGATATGCGCCCAGGCAGTATTTACGCCACTTTCGGCAGCAAAGGTGGTTTGTTTGCTGAGGCACTGGAGGCTTATGCTTCCAGTGCAAGTGATGATTTTGGCCAGGCCATCGCTGAGTCATCGAGCATTGTTGAGGGATTAAAGTGCTATCTCCGCTCATTCGCCGAGCCCTGCAGTGGCCATA
>NZ_CEYEMI010000034.1:6850-19395 GCF_982810325.1 Paraperlucidibaca sp. | reverse complement strand
CCGACAAGCTCGACGAAGGTGATGCCAAGTTCGTGTCATTAGGCGTTTTTGGCACCACCGTCGTCGCATTTTTCCTTGCTGAAATGGGCGATAAAACCCAAATAGCCACGGTCGCGCTTGCCGCCCAGTACCAAAGTTTTATCGCAGTCGTTCTTGGCACCACTGTGGGTATGCTCTTGGCCAATGCTCCCGCCGTGCTTCTAGGTAACAAGTTCGCCAGCTCATTACCAACCACATGGATACATCGTGTGGTCGCCGCTATTTTTGCCATCATGGGCTTAGGTATTTTGCTCGGCCTTGGCTCTTATTTAGGCCTATAGAGCACTGACGAGTTGGCTTGTCAGTGCTCGTTAGCCGGTCTTCCCAGCTGTTTGTTGCACACTCTCCTGCTGCTCAATTTCTACCGCTGTTAAGCCTCTCTTCTTCCCTTGCACATACCTCAAGTACGCAGGTATGTGTGTTTTACCCATGTATTTATCAAGATACGGTAGAAACCCAGCGTAATTGCCTTTGAATTTAGCATGGTGGAAATCGTGATAAACAGGGCCTTCGTACACAGGTAGCAAGTGCACCGGGTTCCAGGGAATGTCATAGCCAATGTGGCCATCTGCACCTTCAATTTGCCGGATAATTACCCAAATCCATACGACATACAGATGCGCTCCCAAAAGAATGGGGCCTATCAGGGTCAGCGTTGCGGTTAACGAATACTCCAGCCAGTGCATATAGTTGCCGTTGATACCGCAGGTGTTACGAACCCTGTGATGCACGCTGTGCACATGCCTCAGCAACCACTTGTTCTCGTGCATGTAACGATGCATCCAGTAATACAGAAAATCATCTAGCAGCACGAAAAACAGCAATTGCGCCAAAATTACATACCAGATAGGCAGCTCGTTGTTGTGCACGGCAGTATGTTTTAGCAGCGGCCAGCTCAGCACCAGCAGCGAAGCCAAAATAGCGTTATTAACAAGAATACGCCCAAGAGACGGCAGCAAAAACTTTTTAACCTCAAACGGTTTCTGTTGAATTTTATATTTTCTCAGCGAGACGGGATCCAACCAAGCAACGATTGTCCAAGGCGTTGCGACAAGCAAAAAAGCCGCCATGCTGATGGCCAGTGTGGCCATGGGAAACTGCCAAAACCAAGGATCGTTATAAAAGCCCTCCCACAATCCAAATATATTCATAACGACTCCAAGCAAACCGAATCGGCTATCGCAACATTAGGCGACCTCTTTTTGTAAACAGTACCAAAGCTTAAATCGCCATAGGTGACGGTTGGCCGGTACCCGGGAAAACCCCAATAACTGGTTAGCTCGGAGGAGTTCGCCATATTTGGGAAATCTGTATACAGCGGATGGTTACCAGCAATGGTTTTCTCAACCACCATAGAAATGTATTGATCAAGCCCGCCCTCAAGGGTGTTGCCATTCAGAATCACTTCCATGCCGGTTTGCTGCGCGTATTTCTTCAGGCCAGGAATCCGTGAATGCAGAGGCGCGTAGCAATCTGGCCCAACGCCATTTTCACTGGTTACCTTCAAACCTTCCGGTGTATGCGCCACAAATGAATGATTTCCAACGGTATGGCCAGGTGTACGAATCAGTGCCAGCCCGTCACCAATCATCACATCTCCATCCAGTTGAATAATGCGACTTTCCGGAACACCCGCCAATCCATTGGGGCAGTACCAATCGAACTGTGGTGGCATCAGGAAATTAGCCGCAGTCCACTCTTCTCTCATCACCAGAAGCTTGGCATTGGGGAACAAACCTGGATTCTTGCTATCTCCCAACCAGCGACGAATGTCCTGAGTGTGCAAATGGTCATAGCTTATGTAATCCACGTCTTCCGGCGTCAAACCAACCTGTTTTAAGCACGCTTCGACTGTGTTGATTTCAGGCGCGAGAAACTTCCTAACCAACGCTTTGAGCGGTCCAGCCTTATCGATCACTTTCCTGAAGTACGGGGTTTCTGCGTTCGCTTCGGCATCTGACGGTGACAGCAATATTGTTTTCACACCTTCTTCACTATCAACTTGCACAATAAACACGCGATTCAGAATATGGATATAGGGGTTAGGGATAACATTGCAGTTCAGAAAAGCATATTTGCTGGGGTACGGCACGCGGATTAACCCCATGCTTTGATAAAACCTAGCCTGAGGCTTTGCCAGCATGTCATCACGGAAGCTGATCGCCGCTTTACGCATGGCTTCCAGCCGATAGTGCGCAGTATTGCACTTTCGAGCCTCTTCGAAATGCTTGATCGGCTTGATGATGCTGCTTTCAATCGTGCTGGTTTTGAGAACGCTGCCCATATACCGCCCCTTCTATAATTGTGTTGGGATCTATGACTCGCTGATTGAAAAGCATCCTAGCCTGCTATAACGTAGCTTAATTGTTTGATTACGAATCAAAATTACTAAAAGGCGATAAAAACCATCAGCAAACCAGAGTCAGACGCCTCTCGAAATCACCCGCTAAACTTTGTGGTTGGAGCGTATATTCAGCCCATTCTCGTGGCTTACCTTCAACAAGGCGGCCGCTTATCTGCCCTTGCTGATGCTATTTCAGTTAGCGATTTATGGATGATTAACCCTCCGGAAATTGTCGCAGTAGAGGACTACTTTCGACTTTGTCTTAGTGCAAGCGAGCTTCTTCATGATCCCTTGCTCGGTATAAAAGCAGGTCAAAATGCAGGCTTGGAAAACTTCGATGTGCTAGGTGAGGCCCTCGTCAATCTGCGCGAAAAATCTCTGACCTTAGGCCATGCATTGCATCAGGTGATGACTCTTGAGCGACTGGTACATCGGCTGGGCACCTCTCGCATTGAATCTGACGGCGGAAATATTCGACTGATCTGGCGAGCCCATTTCCAGCAGCACAAGGCTGCGCGATTAGTGTGCGAAAGCGTACTTTCGGGAATTATTCATCTGGCAGAACAGCTGACGGGGCGGCTGATACCCGTAATGGAAGTGTGCTTTATTCATGCAAGGCCCGAAAACCACCAGGAAGCAAAGTACCAGCAAGGATTTCGAGCCCAGTGCCGATTCAGCCAAAGCCATAACAGCATGATGTTTGCAGCTGACGTATTGGCCTGGCCTTTAAAGAACATAGCTCGCCCTTCCGTTGCCGAATCTACTGCAGGGCAAATCGTTGATCAGGTGAAAAACCATATTGGAAAGAACCTACTAAACAGCCCAAAGCTACCTCAAATAGCCGCTATTCTTGGGCAAAGCGAGCGCAGCTTGCAGCTGCAGCTAAAGCAACAGGGAACCAGTTATCAACAGCTACTAGCCGATGTTCGCTTGCATCATGCTCAGGATTATCTGCAGTATTCGAATTTAAGCATTCTGCAGATCAGTCAGTTACTAGGCTTCAAGGAGCAAAGCTCGTTTAACCACTTTTTTTTGCAAGGCAGTGGCTTATCGCCGAAAAAGTGGCAGAAGGTGAGCCGGGGGGCGCTGACAAGTTAACTTCCAAGCACAGCAATAATTGACCCTTTCGCCTCTCAGCAACCACCGCTCGCCACAAACCGAAAAGGCACTCGATGATACAAACAGTAGAGCAACTACAGTAACCGCTCTGCCAAATAGTCCACTAACAATCGTATTTTCGGTGATAAGTGTCGATTGTGAGGATACACAGCCCAGATCCCCTCTTCGGGCTCTCGGTAATTATCGAGCAATGTAATCAGCTCGCCCGACTCTAGATGCTTGTTAACGTAATAGTCCGGTAGCTGCACGACGCCTAGGCCTTTTAACGCGGCATCCACTAAGCTGTAGCCGCTGTTATAGCGAATTTTACCGACCACCCGAACATTCCTATCTTTACCCAACTCCTTGAAGTGCCAGTAGTCCAGAGTACCTAGCAGGCAGTTATGCTTACTAAGCTCCGTTAAGGAGTACGGCATGCCGTACTGATCAATATAAGATGGTGAAGCACAGACGAAATTTGTTCGATGGCTTAGCTTTTTCGCCATCATGGTAGAGTCGCTCAGCTTGCCGATTCGTATTGCTAAATCAAAACCGCCTTCAATTAGATCAATATTTTGATTGCTCAGAAAAGCCGACACCTCAATGTCGCCGTATTGCACCATGAAGTCATTTACTAAAGGCAGTAATTGCTGCTCTCCATAAGTAACAGGGGCCGTCAGCCGAATCATACCTTGTGGCTTCAAGCTTAAGTTGCTCACGGCCTGCTCAGCTGCATCTAAGCTGTCGAGAACACTACGACAGTGTTGATAATAAACACGCCCCTCCTCCGTTAGCGATACGTTGCGAGTTGTGCGGTAAAGCAGCTTTATGTTCAGTCTTTTCTCTAAAGCACTAACTTGCCGACTGACTTGAGCCGTCGAAATGGCCATTTCTTTTGCGGCTCGGGTAAAGCTCTCATACTCTGCAACGTATACAAATTCAGTAATGCCATCCCACTTCATGATTATTACTCATACGCAAAGGTATTTTACCAAAGACGCACATTATCACTTCTTCAGGAATAAATATAATGACCATCATAAGCTCAAAAATGCTCCTGCCTGTGGCGGCTGAGGTCAGCCAAAATAGAGGAGAAAAGCTCATAAACTAAAGAGTACGAACTCCTATGTCAGATCAATTTATTAAATCACGAGCTGCAGTTGCTTGGGGCCCAAACCAGCCACTGTCTATAGAGGAAGTGGATGTCATGCTGCCGCGCAAAGGTGAGGTACTAGTAAAAGTTATTGCTAGTGGTGTATGCCATACCGATGCATTTACTTTATCGGGGGATGATCCCGAGGGGATTTTCCCTGTCATTTTGGGTCATGAAGGTGGCGGCATCGTCGCACAAATTGGCGAAGGCGTTACCAGCGTAGCGGTAGGTGACCATGTCATTCCGCTATACACGCCTGAGTGTGGTGAATGTAAGTTTTGCCTCTCTGGGAAAACCAATCTGTGTCAGAAAATTCGCGAGACACAGGGCAAGGGTCTTATGCCGGATGGAACCACACGCTTTTACAAAGATGGCCAGCCTATTTTTCACTATATGGGTTGCTCAACGTTTTCTGAATACACCGTATTGCCTGAAATTTCTTTGGCAAAAGTGAATAAGGAAGCGCCCCTAGAAGAGGTCTGCCTACTCGGCTGCGGCGTCACAACAGGCATGGGTGCGGTAATGAATACCGCGAAAGTTGAAGAAGGCGCTACTGTCGCTATCTTTGGTCTTGGCGGCATTGGGCTGTCAGCAGTCATCGGGGCAACGATGGCTAAAGCCAGCCGTATTATCGCTATCGATATCAACGAAAGTAAGTTTGAGTTAGCGAAGAAGCTGGGCGCAACTGACTTTATTAACCCGAAAAACCATGACAAGCCTATACAGGATGTCATAGTAGAGATGACTGATGGCGGTGTTGACTACTCGTTCGAGTGCATAGGTAATGTAAATCTCATGCGCTCTGCGCTTGAGTGCTGCCACAAAGGCTGGGGCGAGTCGATTATTATTGGTGTTGCCGGTGCCGGGCAGGAAATCTCAACTCGCCCATTCCAGCTAGTCACCGGTCGAGTCTGGCGTGGCTCAGCATTTGGCGGCGTCAAAGGTCGCAGCGAACTGCCAGAATACGTCGAGCGTTATATGAAAGGTGAGTTTCCACTAAAAGACTTCATCACTCACACGATGAACCTGGATCAGATTAACGAGTCATTTGAGCTAATGCACAAAGGCGAAAGCATCCGCACTGTTATTCATTTCAACAAGTAGATAGATACAGTCGCTGCTCCTTTAGCCGGGGCAGCGCTCGAAGGATAGTGGAAAATTGGATTGGGTTTAAAGCCTCCTGTTTCCTCAACAGATATAATTTCATCGAAAAAACTGGTTAGCCCAGAGTTTTTTATTTTTGAATAAATAAGGCTCAACGATTAGTTAAAAAAGCTACTGAGTTAAATACTGCCGCATGGTTCATTTGAAATTAGAAAGCCTGTCTCGGTGATTTAAATCTACGAGACAGGCTTTCTAAATCAAATAGACTGATTGCCACATCGAATCTACTGCTCAGCACATAACTCACTTCGGAGAGTATGCAAAATAACCTGCGCATCTAAGTCATTAGGATGAAAATCTAATCGATAGTAGTGAAGTAGCTCTGGAAGCAGTTCGGAAAAAAAGCCGTTAGAGCCCCAATAGCTTTTTAAGAAGCGGCTCCAAGAGGCTAAATTAGAAAGTTGCCTGTCTTGGCGCAAGCAAACGATCATGCCAAAAAGCACTGTTGGGGTAATGCCTATCGACACAACTGTCATGGCCAACGCACGTGTAAAATAGCCTCCTCCCGTGCTTTGATAGACATCAAAAGCTACTGCGCGATGCTCCGTCTCCTCCATGGCGTGCCAGAGAATTAATGCCTTAATTCTGTCGTCAACAATGCTTGCCCTAAAGTCATCTCTCTTGGCTATTTGGCTGCTAATCACACCAGTGAAATGCTCTGCCGCTGCGGTTAACGCCAAACGAAATCTCTTCGACAAGTGTTTATTTCCAAGCCTTCTAACTCTTGCTGTGGCTCTATCTAGCGCAGAGACATCAATACCTTGTCTTCTCGCCTCTTCGTTAGCCACATAGTGCTCTTTACCATGCATAGCTTCTTGACCAATAAAGGCGCTGACATTCTTTTGGAGTAGCTCGCCCTTAACTTGATCACGCATATCACGCACAGAATCTACAAAGAAGGCTTCGCCTTCAGGAAAGTAAGCTTGAAAAGCCAGCCAGAGCATGGAGGGCACTGGATCATTATTAATAAAGTACTTATTGATTCCTGTGAAATCAAAGTCCATGCGCCGCACGGGAAAGCTTGCCCCCTTCTGATGAATAGCTTTTGGATTGTATGCACTTGGCATGATGACCACCTCAATTTGATGTTATGCACTAAGAATACGTGTGTCTGAAAATAATGCCGCGCTCATGCTTTTCTTAGCAGACACCATTGTCATGGCATCTCAATAACTAAGAGCCAACTCAGCAGTCTGTCGAGCATGAAGCTACCGACAGGCTACTGGATGAATTGCTTCATCAAGAGACATATAATTAGATTTCAAGTATCATTACAATGTATTTTTGAAAAATAAATTTACCGTAGCTTTGTTGCCAATCCGTGGAGCACTCGTATGAATAATTTGAAAACAATGACTTTTGAGGTTACTGGCCGTATCGCTCGAATCACACTCAATCGCCCCGCTCGCGGCAACGGCATCACGATGGATATGCCTCGCGAGTTGGCTGCCTGTGTTGAGCGCGCCAATCTTGACCCTAGCGTGCATGTGATTGCGCTCGCTGGAAATGGAACTGGCTTCTGTGGTGGCTATGATTTGGTCGACAGTGCCGAGTCACTGAGCTTCGAGCATCTGAGTCAGAGTGACTTGCCCCCAGGCTCTCCCGCAGACCCCATGGTGCAGATGCAAAACCATCTGCCCGGCCAAACCTGGGACCCGGTTATCGACTATCAGGGCATGAGTCGCAATGTGAAAGGCTTCATGAGCCTGTTTCACAGCGATAAGCCGGTGGTCTGCAAGGTGCACGGCTTTTGTGTGGCGGGTGGGACCGATATGGCACTGTGCTCGGATTTATTGGTAATCGCTGATGATGCCAAAATTGGCTATCCGCCAGCCCGTGTTTGGGGCTCACCAACGACCTCCATTTGGTTTTATCGATTGGGTTTAGAGAAAGCTAAGCGCCTGCTTTTTACCGGTGACTGTTTGTCTGGCAAAGAGGCTCAAGAGTGGGGGTTGGCGATAGAGTCTGCGCCGGCTGCGCAGCTTGATGAGCGCTTTGAGATCCTGCTGGAGCGCATTGCGCGTATGCCGATTAATCAGTTGGTGATGATGAAGTTGCTGCTGAATCAATCCGTTTCGCAGCAAGGCCTACACACCACTCAAATTCTTGGCACCGTATTTGATGGCATTACGCGTCACACGCAAGAAGGTTATGCCTTTCAGCAACGGGCCGCCGAGGCTGGCTTCAAGCAAGCCGTTCGAGAGCGCGATGAACCTTTTGGTGATTTTGGCATGTCTTCATTTAAGGGATGAAAGCAGGTTCCATCAAAGGAAAAAGCAGCGCATCTATGGGGCCACCACTGTTAGTACGCACACTCAAATCCGTAGAGAAAAAGTGCCCCAAAAGCTCACATCGGCAAATGCCTAATAGCGAGAGAAATGGCATTCAAACTTGTAATAATGACCATCCCAAGTGCACTTTGCCTAAATAATACAGCTTCATATAAGGCACTATAAATATATAACATGTAGCGTTAAAGCATACGCCTCTAACAGCAACGTTAAGTAGCTGATGCTTGGCTTTCCTCTCATGGAGTGCTGGATGCCACAACTATTGAGCCTACTCCTATGAAGAAAATGAACACAGCAAGCCCTAAAGATTTGATTTTAAACATATTACTAGCAGCAGAAGGCCGACCTCTCTTGACTCGCGAAGCAGTCGAGGCCTGTGCCTTGTTTGGCATTCCTCCTAGTAGTGTACGCGTGGCACTCGCTCGCTTAAGCGGAGCTGGTCAAATCGAGGCAATTGGTCGCGGCGCGTACCAACTGGGTCCGGCAGCAGCGGAGCTTGCCCGCGAGCTGGGGTCATGGAAGACCATAGAGCAGCGTCTAAAAGAGTGGACTGGGGCCTGGATCATGGTCTGCTCTGGAATGCTGGGTCGCACAAATCGCACCGCTCTGGCTAAACGCCAGCGTGCCTTAAATCTTCTGGGCTTCCAGGAGCTCGATCGAGACATTTATGTCAGACCAGACAATCTGGTCGATGGGCTCGAAGTCATTCGTCAGCGACTACGTCGGCTGGGACTCGAACAAGATGCAATAGTACTGAAGGCTTGTGAGCTAGATGAAGAGCGCGAAGCCCAGGCTCGCAAACTATGGAATAGCCAAAGCCTTACTATTGGCTACAAACAGATCAGAGAACGACTAGAGCATTCGCTCTCAAAAATTGAAGCACTGGAACTCGAAGAGGCCGCACGTGAATCGTTCTTGATTGGTGAGGCTGCGATTCGCCAAATGATTTATGACCCCTTATTGCCGCCGCCTCTGGTAGACGAAGCCGAACGCAGAGCCTGCCTGACAGTAGTGAAACACTACGACATGGTGGGCCATGAAATTTGGCGCCGTATTTCAGATAGCTACCTAACTGAATGAAAGCCTGCTTGACCTGTGAGCTTTCTCTATTAATACAAATAAAGTACATGGAGGTTGTTCTTGTTCACCAAACTCCCATTCACTAAACAGCCTTTATCGTGATAAACATACTGATGCATCTATATTAAATTTTAATTAATCTTGGAGATATTTATGGCAACACATCATTGTCCTTTTTGCCATATCCGTGCCGAGCAAATTATTGATCAAGATGAGTGGGTATTTGTAATACGTGATGGCTTTCCAGTAGCCAGAGGCCATACGCTGATAATTCCAAATCGTCATATTGAAAGTTACTTTGAAACGACTAAAGCCGAACGTAGAAGCATGGATGAAATGCTCTTCAAGCACCGCGGCGAGCTTGCCCTACAGTACTCGACAGATAGCTTTAACATAGGAATCAATGACGGGCCAATGGCAGGACAAACGATGAAGCACATCCACTTGCATATAATTCCAAGACACTCTGACGACATGCCAGATCCACGAGGTGGGATTCGTTTCGTTATCCCTGATAAAGCAAAATACTGGCCTTAATGAGATACTAAAAAACTAATTTTTAATTTAAACAGCCATTTAAATATACTAGCTGACCTGATTTTATAGACTTAGTAGCACTAGGCGTTTTCAATCTAATCTCGCCCTCTATGCAGTGAACTACCACTGCCCCTTTACGCGCCTTGTGATCGATAAAATACTCTCTATCACCGCCATCGCCAACGAACTTGGCTTCAATGATGCCCGCGATTTTCGCCGAGCATTCAAACGCTGGACAGGTATGGCGCCCAGTAGCGTTAGGAAGAAGATCTAGTACTTATGCGGCTTGGTCCGAGTAGTTATTGCATTAAGACGCTATAGCGCAAGCTCATTGCTGCTAATCTGAAAAACAATATGTGATCTAGTCTTGGGGTGTAACTGCGCGTGAACTGGCAAATTATTACCATCTGCGTTGGCATAGTCGCCTGGGCACTGATCTCTCAGCGTTTATCAAAAACTCTGCTGACATTGCCCATGTTATTTGTGGGCTTTGGCTACTTATTGGGTGAGGCAGGCGCAGGGCTTCTCGATATTCGGGTTGATAGCAAGCTGCTTCATACATTTGCCGAGTTCACGCTGGTACTAGTGTTGTTTAGCGATGCCGCCAGCGTGCGACTATCGAGCTTGCGCCGGCATGCCGCCACACCGGCTCGCATGTTGCTGGTTGGCATGCCACTGACAATCGCGTTAGGCACCGCAGTAGTGCACTGGCTATTACCCGAAGTGCCACTCGTGCTGGCATTGCTGGTAGCGGCGATCTTAACGCCCACCGACGCCGCGTTGGCGCAACCCATTTTAGCTAGCCCTAAAGTGCCAGAGCACGTGCGCGAAGGCATTAATGTAGAAAGCGGTCTGAATGATGGCCTAGCAGCACCCGTTATTATGATGTCGGCAATATTGGCAGCGCAGGCTACCGGCACCTACATCAACGATGCGCCTGAAAGCCTTTTTCAATTCGTTGCACTACAGCTCATTGTTGGCCCACTCATTGGTGGTGGCATTGGCTACATCCTCGCTCGTTTGCTAGATCGCTGCATTATCAATGGCTATGTGTCGCCCCCTAGCCGCGGCATTGCCGTGCTCGCCGGCGCGCTACTGTGCTTTACCGCCGCCGAACAGCTAGGTGGCAATGGCTTTCTCGCCGCCTTTGTGGGTGGGCTAACGTTGGGCAACACTCTCACTAGCGAGCGCGACTTCATCGTCGAATTTGTAGAGGGCGAAGGTCAAATTCTCACTATCCTGACCTTCATCATTTTCGGCGCCATTTTATTGCCCATTGGCCTTAGCCATATCAGCTGGCAAACCATCCTTCTAGCACTAAGTTTCTTGACGGCAGTGCGCATGCTACCGATATGGCTGTCATTAATAGGCACTGGCATGCCAACTGCACATAAGCTCGCACTCGGCTGGTTTGGGCCGCGCGGACTGGCATCAATTTTGTTTGTATTAGTGATCGATGAGCAATTTAATTTACCCGGATTCGAGCAGCTAATATCCGTCGTCGTATTAACCGTGCTGATGAGCATCGTATTGCATGGCGCCAGCGCACAACCTATCGCCAACTGGCTGGGGCGGCGTTCTAATTCACGGTAATTTTAAAATCCGCTTGACCTTACCACTATGGAAAGCCTGATCTTAAGGATGCGGCCAGCTGAGGCCGCGCATTGCGACTCATCGGAGAGACACCATGCATACATTTAAAGTTTCAGGAATGGGCTGCGGTAGCTGCGTGGCGAAAATCACTACGGCCATTCATGCGATCGACTCCAACGCATCTGTTAACGTTGACCTGTCACAAGCTCAGGTGAAAATTGAGTCATCTCTAGCGTATGAGCTACTAGCTAGCGCAATTAAAAACGTCGGCTTTGATGTGCAATAAACAGGTGTAGTAGCCAGATACGATAGCCGACTCAAGGAGCCTCATATGAACAAACTCTCAAGCGAGATAGGCAGTGATAAAACCATGAATGAGCTAGATCTTTTTGTCGATGGCATGACCTGCGCATCTTGTGCCGGCCGTGTTGAAAAGGCGCTCTCCGCTGTCGACGGGGTTGAGTCGGCAACGGTTAATTTAGCCACTGAAAAAGCCCATATCCGCATGAAAGGCAGCGCCTCGCCAACACGCTTCATTGAGGCGATCGTGAATATTGGCTACCAAGCTAGGCTCGTTGAGGACAATGCAGGCCCCGAGGTGAGTAATCGCCATGCACGTGAAAAGCAGCATCTGCTTATTGCAATCTTACTCACGCTGCCTTTAGTCGTTCCCATGCTGGTGGCGCCATTCGGATATGACTGGATGCTGCCGGTCACGCTGCAATGGCTATTAGCCACGCCGGTGCAGTTCATCTTAGGCGCTCGGTTTTATCGCGCGGCCTGGGGTGCGTTAAAGTCGCGGACAGGCAATATGGACCTGCTAGTAGCAATAGGCACGTCGGCAGCTTATGGCCTCAGCGTGTACCACCTAATGGTATCGAGTGCGGCGCACGATCAGGTCTACTTTGAAGCATCGGCAGTCGTGATCACGCTGGTCATGTTGGGCAAATGGCTGGAAAGCAGAGCGAAACAACAGACCACAGAAGCGATTCGCGCGCTGCAGGCGCTACGCCCAGATACCGCGCGCATTCGCCAAGATGGCCAAGAGCGCGAAATCCCTTTGTCTGAAATCAAGCTAGGCGACATCGTTGCCATTCGCCCCGGCGAGCGTATTCCAATCGATGGCGTCATCACCGAAGGCCAAAGCTTAGTCGATGAATCCATGCTTACTGGCGAAAGTCATCCCGTAGTAAAAGGCGTTGATGACCAAGTGGTGGGCGGCTCAATCAGCACCGATGGCTTGCTG
>NZ_CEYEMI010000034.1:0-6750 GCF_982810325.1 Paraperlucidibaca sp. | reverse complement strand
AAAAGGCGTTGATGACCAAGTGGTGGGCGGCTCAATCAGCACCGATGGCTTGCTGTTAGTAAGCGTGCAGCTGCTTGGCTCTGAAACATTGCTGTCTCGCATTATAAGGATGGTGGAGGATGCGCAGGCTGCAAAAGCGCCAATTCAGCGCCAAGTCGATAAAGTCAGTGCGATCTTTGTCCCCGCCGTATTAGCTATTGCCGCCATCACATTTTTTGCATGGTGGTTATCGGGCAGTAGCATCGAAATTGCCATCATCAATGCCGTTGCAGTCTTAGTTATCGCCTGTCCCTGCGCCTTGGGCCTTGCCACGCCTACTGCCGTGATGGTGGGCACCGGCGTTGCTGCTCGACGAGGGATTTTGATCAAGGATGCAGAAGCCTTGGAGATAACGCATAGCACGCAAATTATTGCCTTCGATAAAACAGGCACTTTAACGCTCGGTAAGCCTGAGCTCGTTGCCCAAGAAAGCGTGGCTGCTACAGATGACATGCTAACTATAGCCGCCAGCCTCCAAAGCGATAGCGACCATCCATTAGCTCATGCCGTGATGAAAGCGGCAGAGAAAGAACAGCTACAGCTGCTAAGTGCTAGCAATAGCCGCGCTATAGCTGGCCGAGGTGTATCTGGCAGCGTGAATAGCATTGAGTACTTGCTGGGTAATAGACAGCTCATGGAAGAGAGTCATGTCGACATGTCGTCGCTGAAAGCTAAGGCCGAAGCATTAGAGGCGGAAGGTTGCACGGTCTCTTGGTTAGCGCGCGTGACTGATTCCACACTGCTCGGCTTTATGGCCTATCGTGATCAAATCAAGCCCGAGGCATTTACCGCTATTCGTCGCCTGCAACAACTCGGTATCGAGACCGTGATGATTACCGGGGACAATAAAGGCAGCGCCAATGCCGTGGCCAAGCAGCTTGGCATTGATCATGTGGTGGCTGAAGTATTGCCAAATGAGAAGGCGCAGGAAATTACTCGCCTTAAAGTGCGAGGCGTAACGGCCATGGTGGGTGATGGCATTAACGATGCTCCTGCACTGGCGGCAGCCGATATCAGCATGGCGATGAGCGATGGTAGCGACGTTGCCATGCACACAGCCAAAGTGACCTTAATGCGCGGCGACCCAAGTTTGATCGCAGAAGCCATTGAGATCTCACAATTGACCTGGGCAAAAATTCGTCAAAACTTGTTTTGGGCATTCGCCTATAACACGGTCGGTATTCCACTGGCTGCGCTAGGCTATTTAAGCCCTGTCATTGCCGGTGCTGCCATGGCTTTCTCAAGTGTTAGCGTTGTCGCCAATGCTTTATTGTTAAAGACATGGAAGCCATCGAAGATAGCAAAATGAATATTGGTGAAGCAGCTCGTCAGGCAGGCGTAACCAGCAAAATGATTCGACATTATGAGTCAATCCACTTGATTGCTACATCACCTCGCACGAACGCGGGCTATCGGATCTACTCGAATGAAGCTGTGCACGAGCTACGCTTCATCAAGCGCGCACGGCATATGGGCTTCTCATTAGATCAGATTGCTGAGCTGCTATCGTTGTGGCGAGATAAAGGTCGAGCCAGTGCCGAAGTAAAGCAGCTAACCAGCCGTCATATAGATGAGCTCGATGCTCGCATCACGCAGCTGCAAGAAATGCGAGCGTCACTTGAGGCGCTTGCAACTGCCTGCCATGGCGATAATCGACCCGACTGCCCCATCCTAAACAGGCTGGGCAGCGAGTAGTTTCAAGAGATGCACACCGCTGTAAGGAGATTGAAAATGTCCGACTGCTGTAATGACACCTGCACAAGCAAGGAAGTCGTAACCGATCTTCGCTATCGCAAAGTGTTAATCGTGGCGCTCATAGTCAACTTAGCAATGTTCATTGTGGAAATCATCGCGGGCTCAGCGGCAGGCTCTAGCGCGCTCTTTGCTGACTCGTTGGATTTTTTAGGCGATGCAGCGAATTACGGAATAAGCCTGTATGTGCTCGGCCACACCATGGCGTGGCGATCAAGAGCATCGCTGCTTAAAGGCCTAACGATGGGATTATTTGGCCTTTGGATTCTCTATGCCACCACCAACCGTTTGCTATCTGGTCTGGTTCCAGAGCCAACTACTATGGGGCTTGTGGGCTTTCTCGCACTACTCAGTAACCTGGGTGTTGCGCTTATGCTCTATCGCTATCGAATTGGAGATAGCAATATGCAGTCTGTCTGGATCTGTAGCCGCAACGATGCCATTGGCAACATCGCGGTTATGGGCGCGGCAGGCGCAGTTTGGTTTACGGTAAGCGCTTGGCCTGATGTCATTGTCGCGTTTGTGATGGCCGCTTTAGCTATTTCTGGCGCCATTCAGATCTCTCGTGCAGCTCTGCTAGAACTACGAGAAAACTAAAAGCGCCCGAATTAGCCTCATTCCTGTGCGTACTATTTCTTCACCAGCGATGCCAATATTTTTTGCTCGCCAGGCAACACGGCTTGCAGTGATGGACGGGCTTTTACGCGCGCATAAAGTGCTGACAGCTTTGGCCAGCGCTGCTCGTCCAAGCGCTCACCTCCGTAGCCCATATTGGTGATCTGGCAGACGAAAGCTAAGTCAGCAAGGCTAAGATTATTGCCAACAAAATATTCGGCATCACCTAAGTATTTCTCTAGATAGTCAAATAGCGGTGGCAGCTTTTCCTGCATTGCTAACTGCACCACGGCCTCGTCGGTCGGCTGATTCATGCTTGGCCTCAGCACGCGCTGACTAAAGACGGTAAATGTTGTCAGCGGCGCTAGCTCGTAGTCAGCGTATTTTTCTATCCAGCGCATCTGAGCACGCTCCACTGCATTTGTACCTAGTAATGCCCGCGTTTCAGGAAACTTATCCTCAAGATATTGGCAAATCACACTAGAGTCAGCCAACACCACATCACCATCTTTCAAAGCGGGAATACGCTGCAAAGGGTTGATATCTTTGAACCAAGCTGGCTGATCAAATGGCAGTATGATTTCAAGCTGATAGGCTAGCGCCTTTTCCGCCAAACACAGACGAACCTTGCGAACATAGGGCGATAAAGGCACGCCGTAGACGATTAAACTCATGAAGTACTCTCTAGCTTATTGGTTGATGATCATCGTGACTAAACGTCTAGCGCCTAGCCAGAATAGTTTTGCCAGTAGTCGTCGTTAAAATCAGCGCGCCGGTCTTATCGATGCGGTAACGTTCGACCATTGGTAGAAGCTTCAGCAGCTTACTTTCCTGATTCATTAATGCTTCAGGGCAAGCCATCATCGTTGTGCCAACTTGCTCAATGCTGAGCTTCTTACCACTAGAGCTATAGCGTCCGAAAAAGCGGTTACAGCTAGCACTGCCCGCAATTTTGCCATCAGGCAAAAAGTGCAAACTCGCATGGCTACGATCAATAATCCCTGCACTCGCGATATCTTCAATAAGCCACTCTTGGCCTTGTAATGGGGTTTTGTCTGTCGCCATTAGATGCTCTGCAATAGCCTGATAAGCAGGCAATGACGTTGGGTCACTGGCTGCGTTGGCCGCGACTGGGTTCGAAGCAAAACGCACAATGACCATATCTGCTTTCGGGTCGACCCAAATCATCTGACCGTGAACACCGCGAGCGGCATATGCGCCATGAGCATTATGGCTATTCCACCACATGCTGGCGTAACTCCAGCCCGGTAATAATGTGTAGCCCGACTTGGCAAACACTGTTTTATTGCCACCACGCTGAATGCTAGCAACTGCGGCAACCGGTAAAATTTGCTGGCCCGAAAGCTGCCCATTATTCAGCATCAATAGCCCAAGCCGACCCAAATCGCGCAAAGTCGCATTGAAGCCACCGCCAGCAAATGGGGTGCCAATGGAGTCAACGGTGTAAAACGCTTCGCGCTCAGCGCCAATACGACTCCAAATACGTTCTGATAATTGCTGTGCTACAGACTGACCAGTGCTACGAGCAATCAGCCATCCCAGCACGTCTGCATTAACCGTTTTATAGCCAAAAGCCGCACCGTGCTCACCCTTTTTCTTTACCGTTTGCAGAAACTCAAAGTAGCTACGAGGGCCTTTGTATGCATCGGGCTTAGGCAAAGGGCTACCCGCTTGAGCATAGGTCCAAACCTCTGCGTTGGGGTCGGCATAGTCTTCGGAATAATCCAGCGCTGTCGTCATATCCATTACTTGCCGCACGGTGGCGTCACCAAAGGCGCTGTCTTTTAACTCCGGTATCAAACTGCCAACCAACGCTGTTTCGCTCAACTTACCTTCAGCAACTAATATCTCGCCAAGCAGTCCGGTTAGCGATTTAGTCACAGACATTGCGCCATGAAGGGTATTTGGGCTTAAGCAGCCGGCGTAGCGTTCATAGACCACTTGGCCATGGTGTAGCACTAAAACGCCGTCCGAATAATTAGCGTCAAAGGCTTCTGCCCAAGTCATTTTCTTTTTCGAGCCTAGTGGCTTGAAGCTAACTTTATCCAATGACGCATCAAGCGCTACGGGCAGCTTGTGCGCACCATCGCTGCCATTGTTAACGGCTACCGTTGGCATCAATTCGCGAAAATGACAGGCGGTCCAACGCAGCTTGGGAAACGTGAAGTAATCAGCATCGGTGAAGCGAATCGTTTTACTTGCCGATGGTGGAAAGCCTTGCATCCACGCCAGTGACTTCGGGCTAGACTCCTGTGCTGAAAGCGTAGTTTTCGATGCTGCTACTGCTGTACTTGTCAGCGCTACGGCTATTGCTGCCGCAATAAAATACTTCACGCTTTTACCCCTTAATCTAGCTCTTGTACACCGCCACCAGACACGGTGAGAATCTGCCCACTGACCCAGCTTGCCGCTGGAGAACACAAAAACAAGGCCGCATTCGCCATATCTTGAGCCTCGCCCAAGCGATAAATCGGCGTATGCGCGAGCATTTTCTTTTCAATTTCTGGGTTCAAAACCGATTTAAGTGCGTCGGTAAGAGTAGCGCCTGGAGCAACGCCATTGACTCGAATGCCTTTGGGGCCAAGATCAAAGGCGATGTTACGAATGAGGTGATTAGTGGCAGCTTTAGATGATCCGTATGAGGCCATGCGCTTGTTTTTATTTTCACCAGCCATCGAGGTAATGGCTAGCACGGCACCACCACCGGCTTTTTCCATTTCTGGCGCAGCGATTTGGGCTAACCTGAACAGCGAAAAAACGTTCAAATCATACGCTCCGCGAAAATCCTCCATTGGCATATCGAATGGCTTAGGCCCACCACCGCCCGCGTTACTCACCAAAATAGTCAGCTTGCCAAACTGCTGCACAGCACCGGCCACCAAGCTAGTGAGGTCGTTTTCTTGAGTGACATCACAAGCAATCGCCGCAGCTTTGCCACCGCTGGACTGAATGCCCTTCACTACAGTTTCAGCAGCCACTAAATCGCGATCGC
Organism: Paraperlucidibaca sp.; assembly: GCF_982810325.1. Taxonomy (NCBI): domain Bacteria; kingdom Pseudomonadati; phylum Pseudomonadota; class Gammaproteobacteria; order Moraxellales; family Moraxellaceae; genus Paraperlucidibaca; species Paraperlucidibaca sp. Next base: position 1,331 of record NZ_CEYEMI010000034.1, on the reverse strand, counting down.
TAACAACGACCGAAGCCCCTGCGGCTGCAAATGTTTCAGCAATCGCACGACCAATACCCGCGCCTGCACCAGTGATAATCGCAACCTGATTTTCCAGTCTAAAACTATCTGCCGTATACATAATTAGAGTCCTTTTTTATTACGATGGCCGTCGGCAAATTCTTTCGCAGCAGCACGCGCTCCAGCAAGACGCTGCAATGCGCCATTGAGGCCGGGTGAAAAGTGCGCCAAATGAATGCCGAACTTAATCACCAAGCCGGTTACATCAATTGAAGCGCGATTTCGAATGATGGCCTTGCTCACTGCCTTCGCTACGTCTTGGGTTGTATTTGTTGGCGCGCCGGGCGGTACCGAGGCACCACTAGCAGCATACATGCCGGCGTCGCTAATCATGCCTGGGTAAATGGTGGACACACCAACACCCGTGCCATGCAAATCCATCCGCAAGCAGTCGGCAAAGCCACGTAGGCCAAACTTACTTGCGCTATAAAGCGCTGATAATGGCGAAGCCACCTTGCCAGCTACTGAACTAATAAACAGTAAATGCCCCTCGCCTCGCTCTACCATGCTTGGCATCAGGCCTTGTGCTAGCAAGATAGGAGCGCGCAGATTCACATCTAAACACGAGTCAATTTCAGGCCAAGAATAGGCTGTAATTTCATCTGTGCCCGGTAGCCCCGCGTTTGCGATCAAAATATCCACGTGGCCCGCTGAAGCTAGTAGCTTCTTCAAATCTTCGTCGCGCGCCATATCGGCCACAATATATTCAGCGCCGCCCAACTCATCTGCAAGGGCTTTCAAAGCAGCCTCTTGGCGAGCACTGATAAGTAAAATAGCGCCCTGCTGCTTGAGCTCTCGCGCAATCGCTTGGCCGATGCCACCGGTAGCACCTGTTAACAGCACGCGTTTACCTTGAATATCCATACTTACTCCAAAGTTTGATGTTGGTTGTGGTCAACTAATTCTGGGCACAACTTTAAATTATTCTTCCGTTAAAGTCGGTGCTAATACGATCGTCAACAATACAACTGACCGCTTAACCCCAACCAGCGCATGCTCTGTGCCGCCATTTAAGTACACTAGTTCGCCGGGCTTTATGGTGCTGCTTGTGCTCGTCGTTTTTAATATAACCTCACCCTCTATGCACTGGATCACTATCGGGCCGCTCACACTACAGTAGGTCGAATGATGCATATCGGTGCCAGCATCGATCACGAGCCGTGCAAGCTCGAGCCCCGATGCTTTCGTTATCACCTTTGACTTTTCGACGGCTAAATCATTCGCCCAAGTCTTGAGGCATACGACCTCGCCTTCAGCTGCGTGATGTGTTG
>NZ_CEYEMI010000033.1:0-20300 GCF_982810325.1 Paraperlucidibaca sp. | reverse complement strand
AGGAAATATAGCGAACAGCACTAACAGTGGAAGGAACTTCACCAGAAAATCACTGACTTCTGAATTATCGTTCGCGATCGTGCGTCGAGTGGCGCCTTCTTTGCCAATGCTTGATGAACTCCGTAGATTCAACTCCGCCGGAGCTTCCTCGCTTAGAAGAAATGTAGCCGTTACTATTTCCTCGGGCAGCAACGTCTTAACCCGTACGGAAACCGTATGCTTATCCTCAGAAACTTGGGAAGAAACTTCGGCGTTGGTCTGGCTAACGGCCTGAAACTCAATGATCTCTGCGGTCTTTACGGAAAACTGCGCAACAACATCGCGAGCCGGAGCTGATCCAATGTTTCCAAACCTGAGCGAACCTATCGAAACGCTATTGTCCTTCCCCTCAAATGCAACTTGTTGTTCCACCTGGAACGTCAGCAGCTCTTCCTTTTGAACGGGCTCCGGTTGTGTGAAGTAGTAGACGACCACCCCCCCAGCGACTGTGACGGCGAGGGTCAGCACCGCACCGATCAGCAATTCTTTCCAACGCATCAAATTCCCCCTACCGTTGCCAAAAATGCCTAACTTATTTTATACCGCAAAGTTGCGGTGTAATAATTCTGAGCTGCTGCATAAGACAGGGGAGCGAGGGGGAAGTTCAAAGACATCAAAGTCCTGGAAACTTGAACACGGCACTCCTTGCCATCAAATACCGCACATCTTGTGCTGCAAAGCATGCCATGCCGTTTTTCGGGTGACAATCTCGCGCCAACCGCTAAAGGTTGGTGCAGGCTGAGGCGGTGAAACCGTCAGGCGCCATGGATGGCGCCTGCGAGCCTACAAGGATGTATTCACGGCGTGTTTCATTGCCTCAGCCTGCACCGGCCTCAGCCATTGCAGCTAAAGCCATTGCAGAGAAGCCTCACTCAGCCACCAACTCCGCAAACAAATCATACTCATCCGCTTCAGTGATACGCACCATCACCAACTGGCCCGGCTTCAGGTCCACCGCACCATCGCCCTCAATAAAGACATTGCCATCAATTTCCGGTGCATCAGCCTTCGAGCGCGCAACTGCCACGCCTTCTTCAGCATCAATCTCGTCCACCAGCACTTGCTCAATACGGCCAACACGACGCTGCAAACGCTTAGCCGAAATCTCAGCCGCCAACGTCATAAAGCGCTCATGACGCTCCAGCTTCACCTCTTCAGGCACTGGCTCAGCCACATCATTGGCCACTGCACCCTCTACGGGTGAATACGGGAAGCAACCAACGCGATCGAGCTGTGCCTCTTGCAGCCAATCCATCAGCTCTTGAAACTCTTCTTCGGTCTCGCCCGGGAAGCCAACAATAAAGGTTGAGCGGATGATCAAGTCTGGGCAAATTTCACGCCAGCGCTTGATGCGCGCCAATGTATTTTCAGCATGCGCAGGGCGCTTCATACGTTTCAGCACGCTCGGGCTGCCGTGCTGAAATGGGATGTCCAAATACGGCAGGATCTTGCCCTCGGCCATCAGCGGAATCACATTGTCTACGTGCGGGTAGGGGTAGACATAGTGCAAGCGCACCCATACGCCTAGCGTGCCGAGCGCTTCACAGAGCTCTAGCATGCGAGTTTTCACGGGACGCCCGCCCCAGAAATCCAATTTGTACTTTAGATCGACGCCATAGGCGCTGGTGTCTTGCGACACCACCAAAATTTCCTTCACGCCGGCTTTGGCCAAGTTTTCCGCTTCAGTCAGCACCGAACCCACGGGGCGTGACACGAGATCGCCACGTAGCGATGGGATGATGCAGAAGGTGCAGCGATGGTTGCAGCCCTCAGAAATTTTCAAATAGGCGTAGTGCTTTGGCGTGAGCTTGATGCCTTGAGGCGGCACCAGATCAATGAAGGGATCATGCTTCGGTGGCAAAAATTGGTGCACCGCGCCCATTACTTCTTCGTAGGCTTGCGGGCCAGTAACGCTGAGCACGCTAGGATGCGCAGCACGAATGACATCGGCCTTTTTGCCCAAGCAGCCGGTGACAATAACTTTGCCATTTTCCGCTAAGGCCTCGCCGATAGCATCGAGCGACTCCTGCACGGCGGAGTCAATGAAGCCGCAGGTGTTGACCACGATCAAGTCGGCGCCGTCATAGCTGGCGGAGATTTCATAGCCTTCAATGCGAAGCTGAGTGAGGATGCGCTCGGAGTCGACCAAGGCTTTTGGGCAGCCGAGCGAAACGAAACCAACGCGGGGATTAGCGAGCGACATGTGGGGTGGCCGATTGATCAGAAGACGCGAATTGTAGCGTAATTCCCTTAATTGGCGCGCGTATTTACAGCGAGTTGTGTGGCACTAAATTGGTGCATACTAATGTCGTGAATGGGCATGATGCAGCACCGTGATGGTGCGTTTTGTATTCAGGAATAAGCCGTAAGCCTGCAAAATGGCACTATTGCAGGGTTTTCCCCGACTGGTGCGATTTTTGCAGCTATCGTCTGTATGACCACAATAGAGCAGCGCATGAGTGAAGAGCGAACCCCGAAACGCTTGCTAGAAAGCCTGAGCACGGCAGTTTTGCTATGCGATACCGAGCTGCGTTTGGTCTATGTAAATCCTGCCGCTGAAAGCCTTTTGGCGATCAGTCATAGCCGCGCGCTCGGCCTGCCACTACATCAAGTGCTCATTGAGTTTGAAAATAATGCTGGCGCGGCGCTTGCTGAAACACTGCGCAGCGGGCATCAGTTCACTAAGCGTGAGGCTAAGCTGCGAGTCGGTCTGCATGACATTACTGTGGATTACACGGCATCGCTGCTTACTGCACCGAGCGCCCGCAATGAGCTGTTAATCGAGATTCAGCCGCGCGACCGGCTGCTGAAAATTGCCCGTGAAGAGGCCATGCTTGCCAGCCATCAAGCGATGCGGCAATTGGTGCGCGGCGTTGCGCATGAGATTAAAAATCCACTGGGCGGCATTCGTGGTGCGGCGCAATTGCTGGCGCGTGAGCTGCCGGATGCCGAGCTCAGGGAATACACCAGCGTGATTATTGAGGAGGCTGATCGTCTGCGAGTTTTGGCCGACCGCATGCTTGGGCCGAGGCGTTTGCCGACTTTGCGCACGGTCAATCCGCACGAGTGCGTGGAGCGCGTGGTAACGCTGCTCGAGGCCGAGGCAGATGGCCGTATTCGTATCGAGCGTGATTATGACCCTTCGTTGCCAGACATCGAAGCCGATCCGGATCAGCTGATTCAGGCGTTGCTCAATATTGCTGGCAATGGTCTGCAAGCACTACTGGAGAACCCCAGTGATCGCGAACCTACCTTGCACTTTAAAACGCGGCCGATGCGTCAGTTCACCATTGGTGCTAAGCGACATCGACTCGTGTTACGCATTGATATTTCTGATAACGGGCCGGGCATACCGACCGACATTAAGCAGTCTATTTTCTATCCCATGATTAGTGGCCGTGCTGCAGGGAATGGCCTTGGGCTATCGATTGCACAAGACATTATTCATCAATACCACGGCTTGATTGAGTGCGACTCATACCCAGGCCGAACACTTTTTAGTATTTACCTACCTTTGGAAAAACCCCATGACTAAACACACTGTATGGGTCATCGATGACGATCGCGCCATTCGCTGGGTGCTTGAGCGCGCGCTGACACAGGCTGGCTTGTTGGTAAGCAGCTTCGAGGATGCGACTAGCGCATTGACGCGTTTGAAGCATGAACAGCCAATGACATTAGTGAGCGATATTCGTATGCCCGGTATCGATGGCTTAAGCTTTTTGGCTCAAGTGCGCGAGCTGCATCCGCATGTGCCAGTAATCATCATGACGGCGCATTCCGATTTAAGTTCGGCGGTGGCGTCGTATCAGGGCGGGGCATTTGAGTACTTGCCGAAGCCGTTCGATGTCGATGAGGCTGTGGCTTTGGTGCAGCGCGCCATAGTGCATCATTTAGAGCAGATTACGCCGGTAATAGAGGCAGTGGCCGAGACTGCGCGCTCGACTAGCATCATTGGCGAGTCACCAGCGATGCAGGAAGTATTTCGTGCTATTGGCCGGCTCAGTAACTCGAATATCACTGTGCTGATTAACGGTGAGTCCGGCACTGGTAAAGAGTTGGTTGCTGGTGCTTTACATCAGCATTCGCCACGAGCCCGCAAGCCATTTATTGCACTCAATATGGCTGCAATTCCAAAAGATCTAATGGAGTCGGAATTATTTGGTCATGAAAAGGGTGCATTCACTGGTGCCAGCACGCAGCGCGCTGGGCGCTTTGAGCAGGCCGATGGCGGCACCTTATTTCTCGATGAAATTGGCGATATGCCCATCGACACACAGACGCGCTTACTGCGTGTTCTAGCCGACGGCGAATTTTATCGTGTCGGTGGCCACACCCCTGTGCGGGTAGATGTGCGCATCATCGCCGCCACGCATCAGAATCTTGAAAAATTAGTCGCTGAAGGTAAGTTTCGCGAAGATTTATTTCACCGCATCAATGTCATTCGCATACATATTCCGCGCTTGCGTGATCGAAGTATTGATATTCCGCGCCTGGCGCAGTTTTTTATGGGGCGTGCAGCTAAAGAGCTACAGGTTGAGCCTAAAACGTTGACGTTAGCTGCATCGGCATATCTGCAAAAGCTGCCTTGGCCGGGCAATGTTCGTCAGCTTGAAAATACCTGTCGCTGGATCACTGTGATGGCCACGGGGCGCGAAGTATTAGTCAGCGATTTGCCGCCTGAGCTGCAGGCAGAAGGTGAGATGGAGCCTGATGTGGCATTGCCGAATTGGGAGCAAGCATTAGCGCAATGGGCGCGGCAAGCGCTGCAAAATAAGTCAGCTGGAGCTTTGCTAGATCAGGCGGTGCCAGCGTTTGAACGGGTGATGATCACCGAGGCCTTGCAGTTTACTGGGGGGAGGCGGCGTGATGCCGCAGTGGTGCTAGGCTGGGGGCGCAATACGCTCACCCGCAAACTCAAGGAGCTGGGTTTGAGCACGGGTGGCGACGATGATGACTAGTTGGAAATAGAGGCCGGCATGGTGCCATCGCTTGTGTGCGGTGCACCAAGAGCCTGACGGCGCTCATCCGGCGACATCGAATTCCAACGCTGGCGCAGTGCATCGCGAGCTTCTGGCGACAATGACTTGATCTCATTCCAGCGCGTCAAGATGGCTTGGCGACGCTCATCTGGCAAGTTGCTCCAGCGCTGCGCGCGTTCAACTAACTGGCTGCGACGAGCATCGCTAATCTCATCCCAGCGAGGCTGGAAGTCGGCTAGCGTTGCTTGTTGCTCTTGGCTCAATGATGCCCAAGGCAGAGTCTCGGCCCATGCCAATGTTGGTACCGAGAGCACGCCAATCAGCATTAGCCGAGTGGCCGCTCGACGCATCTGTGGCGCGCTTAGCTTAGCGTTGACCACGAGATGTGTCCTCCATCGACATCAGCCAGTCGATCTCTTCCAGCATTTGACCATCTACCGAGCTGCTTGCTGGGCGTGCTTGCGTGGTTTCGGTGCCGCTGGTTTTGAGCAGCCAGTCGCCAGGCAGCACGACCATAAAGGCCACGCTAGCGGCTAAAGCTAAACCGCCTGACCATTGCCAGCGATGCGTGCGCTTTTGCTGGCGCTGTGCTTGCGCCACAATTTGCGCCACGCGTGCATCCCACAAAGGGTCTGGCTCGCTAATGGAGCGATCGAGTGTGTCGGCCAAGCGTTTGGCGAAGCGGGCATCCTCAAAGGAAAGCTCTGGTGTCTTGTTCATGTCATGTCCTCCGCTGTCGTGCCAATGCCGTCTAGCTTGGCGCGAATTTTGTTTAAAGCCCTGAAGTAATGCGTTTTCACGCTACCCTCAGCACAGCCCATTGCCTCGGCTGTCTGAGCGGTGTCATAGCCTTCCCAGGCTCGCAGCAAGAAGGCTTGCTGCTGTCTAAGGGGCAATTCGCCCACTGCCGCTAAAACGACATCCATATTATCGGCCTGTTGCAACAGCGTGACCGGATTATTATCGACGCGGTCAGGAATGTTCTGCCACGGGTCTTCTTCGCCAGCGTCGTCTAATGGCTCAAGCCAAGTGAACCATTTGCGCTTACGAGTTTCGCGGCGAAAGTGATCCATCATGCGGCTGTGCAAAATGCGGTGAAACAATGGTCCCCAGCTACTGGGGTCATGGTTGCCGTATTTCGCCACGAGAGTGAGCATGGCTTCTTGTACAATATCTTGTGCAGCGTCGGGATCGCGGGTGGCGAGCTCGGCGGTTAATCTTGCCCGTCGGCTGATGCTATGCAAAAACGCATCGATCGATTGTGGGACTGGACGTGCTGGCATGACTAATTTTACCGGTGGCGCTTTGGGCACACGATAGGCGAGACCGGCGTCGGCGACAAGATGCATAATCGGCTCTTCACTCCTGCGTGGTGGCATTTTCGCCATCTGAGATACAGAAACGCCGTTAGCTCGTTGCGGTTGACGACTTAGTGCTCAATCTAGCAATAGACTTTTTGGATATGTTCATGATCGACATCGTGCTCTATGAGCCTGAAATCCCCGGCAACACCGGCAATATCATTCGTTTGTGTGCCAATACTGGCGCCCGACTGCACCTAATTGAGCCTTTAGGCTTTGAGCTCAATGACAGCAAGCTGAAGCGAGCTGGTTTGGATTATCACGAATGGGCGAAGCTTAAAGTGCACGCGAACTGGCAGGCGGCCCGAGATTATTTGGCTGATAAACGCTGGCGCGCGGTAACCACAAAGGGTTCGCAGTCAGCCTTTTCTGCCGTGCTCAGTGAGGGTGATGTTTTAGTGTTCGGCCCAGAAACTCGCGGCTTGCCCGCTGAGCTGTTGGCTACTTTTGCGCCGGAAAACAAACTGCGGCTGCCCATGTTGGCAGACAGTCGCAGTTTGAATCTATCCAATAGCGTGGCGGTAATGGTCTATGAGGCCTGGCGCCAGCAAGGATTTACTGCGGGCGAGTAGTGTCTGCGGCTTCAGCGCCGGCTTCGTTTTTGCGGCGCAGGCTATCGGCGTAGAGAGCGTCGAAGTTAACTGGCTGCAAGAGTAGTTGTGGGAAGCTGCCTTTGCCGACTAGGTCAGAAATGGCTTCACGAGCAAATGGGAACAATAGGTTCGGGCAGTAAGCGCCAAGCAATGGGCCTAGTTCCGCTTCATCCACACCTTCGATTTGGAAGATGCCAGCCTGCTTCACTTCCACTAAAAATGCCGTGCTGCCTTCGTTTTTTGCCGTCACGGTGATGGCCAATTGCACTTCGTAGTGCTTGCCGTCTTCGAGAGGCTGATGCGCCGTGGCCAAGTCGATATTGACTTCAGGGTTCCAGGTTTGCAGGAAAACTTTTGGTGCGCCGGGAACTTCAAACGAAGTGTCTTTCAGGTAGATGCGTTGCAGGGCAAATTGCGGTTGGGTGTCGGCCATTTTGACTCTCTTATTATGGTGTGGGCTGATTAAAGCGGAATGGGTTAAGCCTGTAAAAGGCGATCAAGCTCGCCGCTACGTTCTAGTGCAAACAGTTCATCGCAGCCGCCAATAAAGGCGTCGTTGATGAATATTTGTGGCACGGTGCGGCTGCCGGTGCGAGCTGTCAGCTCGGCGCGCTGTTCAGGTGCATTGCCGACATCGACATCTTCAAAAGCTACGGATTTATTGCCCAGCAACTGTTTGGCGCGCACGCAGAAAGGGCAGGTGCGGGTGGTGTAAAGGATTACTTTGGCCATGAGGCTCTCCTGCTATTCGTGGAAATAAGTGGCGACTCAGCGTACCAGCGGTAGGCCTTGTTGACGCCAAGTGGAAATGCCGCCGCTCAAAATATGCACTTCTTTCATGCCGGCTTGCTTCACGCTGCGAGCAGCGTTGCCAGCGGTTTGGCCCATGGCGCAAACGAAAATAATCGGTTTGCCAGCGGCTGCCAGTGCGGCTGCTTTTTCAGCCACTTGGCTATACGGCATGTTTTCGCTGCCGGTAATATGGCCCTCGCGAAACTCTGGTGTATTACGCAAATCAATGACTCGCGCTTCCTGAGTGTTGACCAAGCGAGTTAGGTCGGCGGGCGAAATGCGGCGGCCACCGCGCTGGATTTCCGTGAAAACAAACGCCGCTAGCAGGGCGATAAACGTAGCCACCAGCATGTGGTGGTTGGTTACAAACTCAATAGCGCGATCCATGATGTGACTCAGTGTGGCGAGAAAGTCAGGCAGTATACGCATGCGACCGCTTAGGCTCTAGCGCAAGCTGATTATCTCGCGGCTATATCGCGCTTAGCACGTCGTTATCGTGTGCCGATGTCGTTGACCAGCTTCTGAAAGCTAGCGAAGCGGCGCGGCTGGATATGGCCATCGAGAACCGCTTGATGGAACGAGCAACCAGGCTCGCTGGCGTGAGCGCAATTACGGAATCGGCATTGGCCAGCAAAAGGCTGGAACTCGATAAAGCCGGCGAGCAGCTCTTCTTTGTTCATATGCCACACGCCAAACTCACGAATGCCCGGCGAGTCGATAAGCGCGCCACCTGTGGGAATATCGAACCAACAGGCGGTGGTGGTGGTGTGCTGACCGAGCTTGGAGCCGGTGGACACCTCTTTCACCTTTTGCGCGACATCCGGCAGTAAGGTATTGATGAGCGATGACTTGCCGACGCCGGATTGGCCGACAAACACCACAGTGTGTTGCGCCACCAAAGCTTCTAGGTCGCCGGTGTCGCCATGTGCTGAAAGCGTGCGGGTTTCATAGCCGAGTGCGGCAAAGCTGGCGAGCAACGCAGTTAACTCATCATGATTTTTTTCAGTCAGTAAGTCGGCCTTATTGAGCACGAGTATTGGCCGAATGTCAGTGGCTTCGCAGGCGATTAAATAGCGGTCGATGAGTTCAGCTGATGGCGTTGGCTCGGGCGCAATGATCAGTAAAATCAAATCGATATTTGCCGCGACAGGCTTGAGCTTATTGTATGGGTCAGGGCGTACCAGCACAGATCGGCGCGGCAGTATCGCCGTAATAACGCCAGTAGCGACCTCGGTAGCGGGCTGCCAAATGACTTCATCGCCGGTAACTAATGCTTCTAGATTGGCGCGCCGATGGCAGCGAAAGCGCTGTCCAATGAGCTCGCCATCGAGCGCCTCAACGGCAAGCTGCACACCATAATGCGCGATGATGCGGCCGCGTTGCTCGACGCCGAGGGCGCCACCATCGAGCAATGCTTCGGCTTTGGCTTCACGTTTGGCGGCGCGCGCAATGCGTTCAGCCTGAATGCGATCGATACGAAAACTTTGTTGGCGACTAATGCGGCGTTGGCTCATGGCCTATCTCGTTGTTGGGTGACTGCAATGGTGTTGCGCTCTGCTATGCTGCGGGCATTGTGCCACTGACGGCAACTAGGAGTGTTCATGAATCATAATAAGGTCGGAAATTTAGTTTGGATCGATCTCGAAATGACGGGCCTAAACCCCGATACCGATCGCATTATCGAAATGGCCACGATCGTGACCGATGCACATTTGAACGTGTTGGCGGAAGGCCCTGTGCTAGCCATCCATCAAAAAGACATCGTGCTTAACGCCATGGATGAGTGGAATACACGTCAGCATGGCCAATCTGGTTTAATCGAGCGCGTGCGCCGCAGCACATTGACCGAGGCCGATGCCGAAGCGCAAACGCTGGAGTTTTTGAGTCGCTTCGTTGATCCGAAAAAATCGCCAATTTGCGGCAACTCAATTTGCCAAGATCGCCGCTTCTTATACCGCACTATGCCCAAACTCGAAGCCTTTTTTCATTACCGCAACCTCGATGTGAGCACGGTAAAGGAGCTAGCACGTCGTTGGTATCCCGATTTATTGCAGCGCTTCACTAAGCAAAGTTCGCATTTGGCCTTGGATGACGTGAAGGACTCAATCGAAGAGTTGCGCTATTACCGCCAGTACTTCTTTAAGTTGCCAGGCTTTAGCGATAACTAAGTTGCTACTGCGCTGCGTGAAGCTTTAGCGTCTGCTCGTTAATGGCCCAGTCGATATGTTCAGTGAGCACATCATTGAGCATGCCGCTGGCGCTCAGCTCATCGCGGCGCATCGCCAGTGCCTGCACGATGTCGGCGCTGGCGGGCGCATTGCCTAATGCCATCGATAGATTGCGCAGCCAGCTCGCGTAGCTCATGCGGCGTAATGGCATTCCTTCAGTTTTGCTCAGCCAAGTAATTTCATCCCAAGCCCATAGGTCCAGCAGCGGCGGGCCATCGAAGTCATGGCGCGGCGTAAAAGCTGGCTCTTGGCTGGCCTGCGCGTAGCGATTCCATGGGCACACGAGCTGGCAGTCATCACAGCCGAAAATACGATTGCCGATGGCTCGGCGCAGTGGCTCAGCAATCACGCCGCGATACTCAATGGTCAAATAGCTAATGCATTTGCCGGCATCGAGCACATAAGGCGCAATAATCGCCTGCGTCGGGCAAATATCAATGCAGGCCGAGCAGGTGCCGCAATGGCTGCTTACTGGTTCGTCAACGGGCAGCGGTAAGTCGGTAAAGAGTTCGGCCAAGAAAAAGTACGAGCCCGCTTGGCGATTGATGATCACCGTGTGTTTCCCGGCCCAGCCGAGGCCAGCTTGCGCGGCAATGGCTTTTTCTAGCACGGGTGCGGAGTCGACAAAGGCGCGATAGCCAAATGGCCCAATCGCCTCAGCCATGCGGTCGGCTAGCTTTTGCACGCGTTTGCGGATGAGCTTGTGATAGTCGCGGCCCAGCGCATAGCGTGCAATATAGGCACGGTCGGCATCGCCCAAAATTTCGTGAATGCGTGGTTCGGCAGGCAGGTAGTCCATGCGCAGGCTGATGATGCGCTGCGTGTTCGGCACCAAATCTGCTGGCGCCACACGTTTTGGCTCGTGCATCCATGCCATCCCGGCCTCGTAGCCTTGCTCTAGCCAATCCGCCAAATGCTGCGGATGCTCACCTAAATCAATGTCGCTGACGCCCATTTGCTGAAAGCCAAGCTCGCGCGCCCAGAGCGCAATATCGGCTTTTAAGGCCAGCAGCTCATTGCGCGATAAACTCGCGTTTTCATGTAAAGGGATTCGCGTCATGGCGCACATTCTGACATCCTTAGCAGTTAGTCACCATCTGTAAGCCATTGCTATGACCAGCCGTTTAGCCCCTACAGTAGCTACATTAACTCGCTATCAGCGGGCGCTGCCCGATGCATCAGCTACCGAGCAGCTGGGCGGAGACATTGCGCGCGCGTGTTTTGCGACCGATGTCTGCGGCGCGACGGTGTATTTGCAAGGCGACTTAGGTGCTGGCAAAACCACATTGGTGCGAGGCTTATTGCAGACATTGGGGCATCAGGGCGCAGTTAAAAGTCCAACCTACACCTTGGTTGAGCCCTACGTTTTAAACGGCAATACGGTGAATCATTTCGATTTATATCGGTTGATCGATCCGGAAGAGTTAGAGCTGATTGGCTTTCGTGACTATTTTTCATCTGATCAGCTGAGCTTGGTGGAGTGGCCGTCGCAAGGCGAGCCCTTGCTGCCAACGCCAGATTGGGACATTTCTTTAGCGCCGGTGAGCCACGAGTTGGCTGACGGGCGCGTAGCCACCATCACGGCGCATACGCTGCGTGGCGAGCAACTATTAGCGAGACTGGTATGAATAAATGGATACAGCAACTGTTGTTGCTGATGTGTTGTGTCATGGCGCTAGGAGCGCAGGCGGCAGAGCTAGTCGGTGCACGCACTGGCAACTATGAGGGCAAAACGCGTTTGGTGGTTGAGTTTTCCAGCAATACCGAATTTCGCGTTAGCGAAGAAACTTCGCCCGGGCGTTTAGTCGTTACTGTGCCAAATACGACAACGCGACTTTCGGCACGGGACTTTCCTTCGCAGGTTGGCCCGGTGCAACGCATGTCGCTCGATGGTAGTGGCAGTCGTAGCAAGCTCATTGTTGAGTTGAACGAAGAGGCTGAGGCCGCCATTTTCATGCTGCCAGTGAATGCCCAAGGTATGTATCGCCTAGTCATAGATTTAGGCGTGGTGGCTTCGGGGAAAATAGCCACAGCAGCGGCATCGCCAGCGCCTATCGTCAAGCCTGAGCCAACCTCAGTGTTTGGTGGTTTGTTTGCGGGCAAGAAAAATGGCCGAGACATTATTGTCAGCATCGACGCTGGACATGGAGGTCAGGATCCCGGCGCTATTGGTCGTCGTGGCACCTATGAAAAGCACGTAACTTTAGCCATTGCCCGGTCATTGGCCGATTATTTGGGCAAGCAAAAAGGCATTACGGCTCGACTAACTCGCGACAGCGACTTCTTTATTCCGCTACAGCAGCGGCGGAAAATTGCGCGATATGAACATAAGGCCGATATTTTTATTTCGGTGCATGCCGACTCTGCAGCTAACCGCTCTGCAAATGGCGCCTCGGTTTTTGCCCTGTCATTGCAGGGTGCCAAAGGTGCGACCTCGCGCTTTGCGCAACAGCTCGCTGAACAAGAAAACAAGTCTGACTTGATCGGTGGTGTGGTTGCTGAGAATGATGATTTAACCGATATGCTCGCCGGCATGATGGTGGAAGGAACGCTTAAGCACAGCCTAGAAATGGGTAAGCTGATTTTGCAGTCGCTGCCTAATGTTGTGAATCGACTGCATAGCAAGCGTGTCGAGCAAGCTGGCTTTGCGGTATTAAAAGAGCCCGGCATGGTCTCGCTTTTGGTTGAGACTGGGTTTATTTCTAATGCTGATGAAGAAGATCGTCTAATTAGTGCGAGCTATCAGCGTGATGTGGCGCAGGCGATTGGTGCGGCTGTTGTGCGTTTTTGCCAACAATTTCCAGTGCCCGGCACTTGGTTTGACCGAGATTAATTCGTGGCCCGCATAGCGCTTTTAGATGCTCGCCTAGCTAACCAAATTGCCGCCGGTGAAGTGGTTGAGCGGCCGGCATCGGTGGTTAAAGAGCTGATTGAAAATGCGCTTGATGCCGGTGCCCGCGCTATCGATGTGCATATTGAGCAGGGTGGTTTGGCCTGCCTGCGTGTGCGTGATGATGGCGACGGTATCGCCCAAGATGATCTGCCTTTGGCGTTAGCGCGCCACGCCACCAGCAAAATCCATCATGTCGATGATCTCGAGGCCGTGGCCACACTAGGCTTTCGCGGCGAGGCGCTGGCATCAATCGCCTCAGTATCTCGCTTAACACTGACCTCAAGCACCGACACGACAGGCTTGGGCTGGTCGGTGCGCACTGAGGGCCGTGATATGTCGGCGGTGATTGAGCCGGCGCGACATCCACGCGGCACCTCGGTCGAGGTGCGCGATTTATTCTTTAATACACCGGCTCGGCGCAAATTTATGCGCACTGAGGCCACCGAGTTTCGCCATTTAGAAGAAGTGGTGCGGCGCTTGGCGCTGGTCTCGCCGCAAGTATCATTCAGTCTTACGCACAATGCGCGCGTGTTATGGCAGCTGAAGCCTGCGACTAGCGAGGCAGAGATGCTGCGGCGTTTAAGCCATATTTGTGGGCCGCAGTTTGTTGCCGCTGCGCATCCGCTAGATCAAGAGGCTGCCGGCGCGCGCCTGCATGGTTGGTTGGGCCTGCCGACGTTTTCGCGGGCTCAAGCCGATCTGCAATACTTCTTCGTTAATGGCCGCATGGTGCGCGATAAAGTGGTTTCGCACGCAGTGCGTCAAGCCTATGCCGATGTGCTGTATCACGGCCGTCATCCGGCGTTTGTGCTGTTTTTGGACATCGACCCCGGCACTGTCGATGTCAACGTGCATCCAACCAAGCATGAAGTGCGTTTTCGCGAGCATCGCTTGGTGCATGACCTGATTTATCGTGGCTTGCATCGCGCTTTAGCAGAAGTGCGTCCCGATGATGCGCAGCCTACTGGGTCTTTGGCTCCAGCTGCTGAGCAGGCTTTTGCTTCGATGGGTGCTGCAAACTTTGCGAACGCTGCATCACAGTCTGAGCCACAAGCCTGGCAGCCCAACTACTCCCCTCAGCAAGGCGGGCTAGATTGGCGCTCCAGTGCTCCTGCGCGCGATGGTTTTGCCAGCTATTTAGCGGGCGGAACTGAAGCGCCTAGCATGCCTGCTGAGCAAGCCACCAATACGCCAGTTTTGGGCTACGCCATCGCCCAGCTTCATGGCGTTTATGTCTTGGCGCAAAACACTGAAGGCTTAGTCTTGGTCGATATGCACGCCGCCCATGAGCGCATTGTTTATGAGCGCCTAAAGCAGCAGCAAGCTGATGCTGGCGTGGTTTGTCAGCCGCTACTAGTCCCGTTGAGTGTGGCGCTGAGTCAGCGCGAAGCCGATATTGCTGAATCTGAAATGCAGGCATTGCTAGCTATGGGCATTGAAACGCAGCGCTTAGGCCCAGAGACGGTGCTGATTCGTTCATTGCCGGCAGTGTTGGCTCAAGCCGATGCTGCGGCTTTATTGCGCGATGTGCTGGCGGACTTGCTCGTGCACGGCCAAACTCGTCGTGTTGAGGAGCAACAAAATACATTGCTCGGCACTATGGCATGTCACGGCGCGGTGCGGGCGAATCGCCAATTGAGCATCCCAGAAATGAATGCTTTGTTGCGCGATATGGAGGCCACCGAGCGTAGCGGCCAATGTAATCATGGCCGCCCAACGTGGACACGCCTGAGCCTAGCTGAGCTAGATCGTTTATTTATGCGAGGTCGCTGATGGCGGCCTCGTCGGAGTCGCAAGCATTGCCGCCCGCGCTCTGCATTATGGGGCCAACCGCTGCCGGTAAAACCGCACTGGCTATCGCCCTAGTCGAAAAAGGCATCGGCGAGATTATTTCGGTCGACTCCAGCATGATTTATCGCGGCATGGACATCGGCACGGCTAAACCCACTGCCGATGAACTAGCACGAGCGCCGCATCGCCTCATCGACATTATTGAGCCAAATCAAAGCTACTCCGCCGCTGAGTTTCGTAGTGATGCTCTCAAAGCCATGGCCGAAATATCTGCCGCTGGCAAAGTGCCAATCTTAGTCGGCGGCACCATGCTTTATTTCAAAGTCTTGCGTGATGGCCTCGCGAATTTGCCCGAGGCTGATGCCGAGCTACGCGCCGAATTATTACGCGATGCCGAGACTCACGGTTGGCCAGCACTGCATCAGCGCTTGCAAGCCGTTGATCCAGTTGCCGCCGCGCGTATCACGCCGCACGACAGTCAGCGCCTGCAGCGTGCCTTAGAGGTTTGGATGCTCACCGGCAAGACCCTCACGCAATGGCATGCCGAACAACCCGAGCCAGAGCCGCTGCCGTATCGTATGCACTGGCTGGCGCTATCGCCGCCAGATCGCGCCTTGCTGCATGAGCGCATTGCCCAGCGCTTCGATCTCATGTTGGCGCAGGGCTTCATTGCGGAAGTCGAAACTATACGCGCGCGTGGTGACCTGTTGCCGACCATGCCATCGATGCGCTCGGTTGGTTATCGCCAAGCTTGGGAGCATTTAGATGGCGAATACGATCGCGACGAACTGCGCAATCGCGGCATTTTCGCCACTCGTCAGCTTGCCAAGCGCCAGCTGACATGGCTGCGTAGCTTCACTGCGGCGACCTGGCTAGACCCACTGTCGAGCGCTACATTGCCTTTCGTCGAAGACCTTTTATCGTCGTAGACTTGAAAAAGCGCAGCACTCCCCCCACAGTAATCGTAGGCGCACTGCTTTGAGTGCCGTTATTCCTGCTTTGTAGGGAGCCGCCAATAAGCGGTTATACGCTGTTATATGTATGTGGCCTCGTTCGCCACCGGAGATTATCCATGTCAAAAGGTCAAACCCTGCAAGACCCGTTTCTAAATGCCCTGCGCAAAGAGCGCATTCCCGTATCAATTTTTTTGGTGAATGGCATTAAATTGCAGGGCCAAATCGAATCATTTGACCAATACGTGGTGCTGTTGAAAAACACCGTCAGCCAAATGGTTTATAAGCACGCAATCTCCACTGTGGTGCCAGCGCGTAACCCACGCACGGTATTGCCAGGCAGCACAGTTCCTGTCGGCAGCTCTGGTGTTGGCTCTCTCGAGTCATCATTAGAAGACTTGGATGATGACGATACTCAACCTGCATTTCTTTAAGTTGTTTTTGCCTTTTTGCGCCGCCACATCGGCGGCGCAGTCATATCTGAGCTTAAGGGCCTGAATGGAATATTTTGAGCGTCCGAGTGGTGGCGAAGGTGCTGTTTTAGTGCACTTGTCTCTGCGCCAGCATGGCCAAGACGAAGACCTAGATGAGTTTCAGCTACTGGCTAAGTCGGCCGATGTCGCGGTGTTGGCGGTCATCACTGGTTCGCGTCAGCGCCCCGACCCTAAGCTGTATGCTGGTTCTGGCAAAGTCGAAGAAATTGCCGAGGCCGTTAAACAGCTCAATGCCGAGGTCGTGCTGTTTAACCACGCCTTAACTCCGGCGCAAGAGCGCAATCTTGAGCGTATTTTGCAATGCCGTGTGCTCGATCGCACCGGCCTCATTTTGGATATTTTCGCCCAGCGCGCCCGAACCCATGAAGGCAAATTGCAGGTTGAGCTAGCTCAGCTTGACCATCTGTCCTCGCGTTTAGTGCGAGGCTGGACTCACCTTGAGCGACAGAAAGGCGGTATCGGTCTGCGCGGTCCGGGTGAAACTCAGTTAGAGACCGATCGGCGTTTGCTGCGCTTGCGCATCAGCTCATTGAAAGAGCGCTTAGAGAAAGTTCGTCAAACGCGAGCGCAAGGTCGCGCGGCACGACAAAAAGCCGGCGTACCAACCATCTCGCTAGTCGGCTACACCAACGCAGGTAAGTCGACGCTGTTTAATCGCTTGGCCGGTGCCGATGCATACGCCGCCGATCTTCTGTTTGCCACGCTAGATCCAACGCTGCGGCGTATTCAGCTCGATGGCATTGGTCCTACCGTGTTGGCCGACACAGTAGGCTTTGTGCGGCATTTGCCACATCAATTAGTCGATGCCTTTCGCGCGACATTAGAAGAGACAGCGCAGGCCGACTTGCTCTTACATATTGTCGATGCTGCCAGCGTTGATCGTGACCTGCATTTGCGAGCCGTCAACGAAGTGCTTGAAGAGGTTGGCGCAACTGCACCTATTTTGTTGGTTTACAACAAGTTAGACTCGCTGCCAGATCAAGAGCCGCGTATTGATTACGATGAAGAGGGTAGGCCGCAGGCGGTATGGGTTTCTGCGCGCGATGGCGAGGGCTTAGATTTACTCTTGCAGGCCATGCAGTTATGCGTGTCGGCACCATGGGAAACGCTTACCTTGGAAATGACACCAGATTTGGCGCGATTACGGGCGCGATTCTATGGCTTAGGAGTGGTAGAGTCTGAGCTTCCCGATGATAGTGGTGGTAGCCGTTTGTGCGTGCGCATACAGGCTCCGGATTTAGCCCAATGCCTCGCTCGTGAGGGGTTGGTGCGCGCTGACGTGGTCTTAGAGGCCGGCGTTGGTTAAGACAGTTATAGCAAGCTAGGAGTGCCAGATGGCGTGGAATCAACCCGGTTCGGGGCAAGACCCGAGCGGTAATAAAGATCCGTGGGGCGGGCGCAAACCTGCCGGCGGCGGTGGCAATAAAAGCAATCCTCTATTCGATAAGCTGCAAAGCGTATTCGGTGGCGGCGATCCCAATGGCGAAAAGCAGCTAACACGCTTGCTGCTCGTTGGTGCGGTTGCGCTCTGGGTGATCTTTGGTTTTTATCGTGTCGAGCAAGCCGAGCGCGCCGTGGTCTTTCGCTTTGGTGAATACTCCAAGGTAGAAACGGCTGGCTTGCATTGGCGCCCCACGCTGATGGATAGCGTGCGTAAGGTTAACGTTGAGCGCACCGAGCAGATGCCGCTTAACGCCAGTATGATCACTGAAGATGAAAACATTGTTGATATCTCACTGACCGTGCAATACCGCATTTCAGACCCCAAAAACTATGTGCTCGCGATTGCTAATCCTGAGTCGACACTGACGCACGCCACTGAGTCAGCGCTGCGCCATGAAGTTGGTAGCGCAAAAATGACGCAAGTATTGGGCGAGGGCCGCGCCAAGCTCGCGCAAGATATGCTGCCGCGTTTGCAGTCGTATTTGGATCGCTATAGCTCAGGCATTAGCGTGCGTAACGTCAACATTTTGGAAGCATTGCCGCCGAAAGATGTGAAGGCCGCCTTTGACGACGTAATTCGCGCTAAAGAAGACAAAGAACGTCTGAAAAACCAGGCTGAAACCTACGCTAACGGTATTGTGCCGGAGGCTCGAGGTCAGGGCGCTCGACTCATTGCTGATGCTAATGGTTATAAGCAAGAGGTTATCGATCGCGCCACAGGTAATGCCTCGCGCTTTCAAGGCCTATTGGCCGAGTATCGCTTGAACCCACAAGTCATGCGTAGCCGTATGTATTTAGATGCCATGGAAGTGATCATGGCGAGCAATCGTAAGGTTGTGGTTGAGCCCGGTGGCGCTGCGCCACTGCTGTATTTACCGATGGCTGCCGCGGCAGCTGCTGCCACCGCTGCGCCTGCCGCAGGCGGTACATCACCATACATTCCGCCGGCTAGCACCGGCAATCTGCGAGACGCTGAGCGTTCTGGCCGTACGTTGGAGGGAGCCCGCTAATGCCATCGCGTAGTATGTCGGCGTTATACGCCACCCTCGTTGTGCTGTTTTTGGCCAATGCCATGTTCTATACCGTGCAAGCCACTGAGCGGGCAGTTTTGCTGCGCTTTGGTGAGGTCGTTGAGGCAGATTTGAAGCCTGGCCTGCACTTCAAGATCCCATTGGTGCACGAAGTTCGTCGTTTCGATGGCCGTCTACAGGTTAGCGATTCTGAGCGCACCGAGTTTTTGACCAAAGAAAGCAAGTTCCTGATTATCGATGCCTACGTTATGTGGCGCGTTAATGATGTGAAGCGCTACTTCACTGCTACTGGCGGCTTAGCCTTGGAGGCGGAATCTCGCCTCATGCCACTAGTGCGTGACGGCCTGAAAAACCGTGTTTCTGAGCGTGATGTGCACGAAGTTGTTGCCGGTCAGCGTGAGCAGCTCATGCTGAACTTAACTAAGGCCGTTAACACCGTTGCTATGCGCGAGTTTGGTATTGAGGTGGTGGATGTGCGTGTTAAGCGCGTCGACTTCCCGCAATCCACGGTTGAGTCCATCTACAACCGTATGCGCACAGAGCGTGAGCGTGAAGCTCGCGAGCATCGTGCTCAAGGTACTGAGATGTCTGATCGCATCAAATCAGAGGCCGATCGCCAGCAGCGCGTGATTTTGGCTGATGCCTATCGCCAAGCGGAAACATTGCGCGGTGAAGGTGATGCTCAGGTTGCCCTGATTGCTCGTAAAGCTTTCGGTCAAGACACCGAGTTCTACAGCTTCTATCGCTCATTGCAGGCCTATCGCAACAGCTTCAATCGTAGCGATGATGTGCTCGTGCTGAAATCAGATAGCGAGTTCCTCAAGTACATGCGCAAGCCTGGCAAATAAGCAATTTCGGTGGCTCAGCGAGATACTGAGCCACCGAGTTTGGGCAAGCTGCAACAGCCTGTGATAAACTCCCCCGAACCGAGTGCCGCTCGGTTTTTTTGTGTCTAATTAGTGGCGAAAAGCATGGTCAAACCCGTGGATGCGTGGCTGCTGCCCGATGGCGTTGCCGATGTGCTGCCTGCCGAGGCTGCACGCTTAGAGTCGTTGCGACGACAACTGCTCGATCATTTCGCGCGCTGGGGCTATGCCTTAGTGTTGCCGCCGCTCATGGAGTATCTCGAATCGTTACTTTCGGGATCTGGCCGTGATCTTGCCGACCTCACCTTTAAAATTACCGATCAGCTTAGCGGTCGCATGATGGGCGTGCGCGCCGACACCACGCCGCAAGTTGCTCGTCTCGATGCGCATTGCCTTCGTAGCGAAGGTCCGGCGCGTTATTGCTACGCCGGCACGGTGCTGCACACGCGACCAATGGGTATTGCCGCTTCGCGTTGCCCGGTACAAATAGGCGCTGAGCTTTACGGCCATGCCGGCGTAGAAAGCGATATTGAAATCATTCGCTTAACGCTAGATGCATTACACATTGCTGGTGCTCGCGAGCTACACCTAGACCTCGGTCATGTCGGCGTTTTCCGCGCCTTAGCCGCCGCTGCCGAACTTGATTGCGTCACTGAGGCTAGTCTGCGCGACATGCTCAGCCGCAAATCATTGCCCGAATGGCATGAGGCGATTCCTGCACGCGTTGGCGCTGCGCATCAGGCGGCTTTATTGCCGCTGCCGAGCTTGGCGGGCGATGTCTCGGTGCTCGCTGAAGCAAAAGTGCTTTGGCCAGATGCCCCAGCCGCCGTGTCG